>NZ_CP104202.1:2017500-2239782 GCF_025244685.1 Chlorobaculum sp. MV4-Y
TCGTTTTCGGCCACGCGGAACGGGTTGACCGCATAGACCATAATCTTGCTCTGATCGACGCCGGAAGCCCGCGCCATCTGGCCGAGATCCTCCTGGAGCAGCGCCGTGCTGCAACTCGGGGCCACCACGATCAGCTCCGGCTTGTAGTGCTTGTCAACCTGCTCGACCGTGCCGGGCAGACGCGAAGTGCCACGCGCCAGGTCCTGGCCGCGAACGACGCTGATGGAGAGCTTCGGGAACTCGGGCGTCCGTTCAAGCATGGTGTAGGTCGCCGTGATATAATCGTCACCCTGCGGGGCATGGTAAACGGTATGGACCCCTTTCATACTGTTGGTCACACGGCTGACACCGTGCAGCGCGGTCCCTTCATACAACCAGAAAGCTAAACGCATGATTCTTCGTTGGTTTTCGTCCTTGAATTTACCGTGAGCTGGGCATTACCCCTTCGAGCCACACCGATTCGTCGAACTCCGGCAGACTCTCGCGGCGCAGGAGTGGCGAAACGAACAGGTTGGCAAGAGTAAAGACACCCGACCAGCTGTGGATCGACATGAGCGTGAACTCCATGCTCCACTTCACAATAAAGCCGTGCCCGACGAACGGGTTGGCCGTCATGAGCGAGGTGACGATCATGTCGGGCCGCGTCTGTTTGATCTCTTCGAGCTGGCGATGGAAGTTGGGCTGCTCGACCACCTTGACACCTTCGAGCGCTTCGAGTTCGCGAGCGTGGAATTTCTTGTTGATATAGGCGCTACTACACTCCACAACCTCCGCGCCAGCGTTTTTGAGGAAGCGGGCCAGCGGCAGCTCCATCATGGTATCGGCGGTGAGGAAGATCTTCTTGCCCTTCAGCAGATCGGTCTGCGGCTTGATCTTCTGCCATGCAGCTTCGGCGCGGTCGGAGAGATCGACCTTGATACCGAACATGGCAGCGAGGTCTTCCCAGAAGGTCTTGGTGCCGTCGGGACCAAACGGAAAGAGCGAGGTGAGCACCTGCGAGCCGCGTTCGCGGTTCAGACGGGAGCAGACGCGCGACAGATAGGGCTGGATCGGCGCGAGCACCGTATCAGGGCCGATGGCCGGGAGCTTGTCGAAGCGGCTCTCAGGCAGGAAGCCACCCACCGGAATGCCGAGCTGTTCGGCTTCGGTGCGAAGATCGTCAGCCGTGATGTCGTTCACTGAACCGACGAACACCACCTTCTTGTCACCCGCCGGAGCTTCGGGGCAGAAGGGCACCAGCGCCTGAAGCACCGAGTCCTCCGCCTGCGTGAAGTTGAAGACGAGGCCGCTGGCCGGAACGAAGAGCACTGGCGTCTTGTCGGTGCTGAGATGGTGGGCCAGCCCCTTGAAGTCCACCTTCATCACCTCGGGAGTGCAGGACGATAGCAGGAAGATCACCGACGGGTTGTGGTCGCGCTTGATCTCCTCGATCACCGCCTCAAGCTGAGGCTCTGCCCTCGAAAGATCAGCCTCCTCGATCAACGCCACGCCGAATCGCGGTTTGGCGAAGATCATCATGCCGAGGGCGTTCTGGAGAAAGTGGGCGCAGGTGTGGGTACCGAGAATGAGGAAAAAGCTGTCCTTGATCTTCTGGTAAAGCCAGCCGACGCAGGCAAGACCGCAAAAACTGTGGGTTACGTTATCCTCTTTGAGAATCTGGCAATCGCTTGAAACCGGCATCATGGCAATATGACTTTATAGGATGGTGCTGGCTGCTCCGAAATGGCTCCGGGCGCGCAACCCTGAATTTTTTGAACCCGAAGATAAAAATATTTTTTCATTTATCCGGCTTAACAGCCTTGCGGGCCTCGACCGACGCCACCTTGTCTCCGATGGCTACCGCTTTATCGCGCCGGTCGTCGATCTTCATCACGGTGTAAACCCTCGCCACCCCCGCGCCGAAGCAGTGCTCATGCAGCTTCCGGGCAATGGCAAACAGCTCGTCCGCCGAACCTTCGACGATGGTTCCCATATCGCTCAACCGGAAAGGCAAGCCGCTCTCTTCAAGCAGCGATTCGAGTCCTGCAATCCAGGCGCTCAAACCGCTGCCCGCCGTACCGAGCGGTATCACCGTAATTTCGAGAAGGGCCATAAGGCAACCGGAATGAGATTGGACTAAAGCCCGTATATACTATAAGTTATCCATAAACCCCGGACTAAAGTCCGGGGCAATTGTTGAAGAGAGTTTAAGAGATTTAATTGCCAAAGTAACAACCCTGCGGACACTCAAACCTCTTCCATTCAATCGCCCCGGCTTTCCCACATTCAGACGGGTTTCAACCCGGCGGACATTCACTCTTACATCCTTATTCTGTTGCCCCGGCTTTCAAGCCGGGGGGGGGGGGGAGAGGGAAACAGAAAGCCAAAAAAATCCAGGCTTCAGCCCAACCTTTTACTTGAAGACCGTTTCGTCGCGCCCTGGCCCTACCGAAATGAAGGTCACTGGAACGCCGGTCGCCTCTTCGAGGAAGTTGACGTATGCCTGAGCGTTGGGATGCATCTCCGCGAAGCTCTTTGCCTTGGCATTCGAAGCCATCCAGCCCTTGAGCGACTTGTAAACCGGCTGCACACGCGACAGGGTCTGGTGCTCGGTCGGGAAGTCGAAAATCTCCTTACCGTCAAGCATGTAGGAGGTGCAGACCTTGATCTCCTCGAAGGTGTCGAGCACATCGAGCTTGGTCAGCGCTAGCTCGGTCACGCCGCTAACGGTGAGCGAATAACGCAGCGCCACCAGGTCGAGCCAGCCGCAGCGACGCTTGCGCCCAGTGGTCGCGCCAAACTCGCAGCCGATCCTGCCGAGCGCTTCGCCAATCTCGTCGTCGAGCTCGGTCGGAAAGTCGCCGTTGCCGACGCGGGTCATGTACGCCTTGCAAACGCCGATGATCTTGCCGACGTGGTTCGGCGCCACGCCGGAACCGGTGCAGGCACCGCCGGAGGTCGGGTTGGAAGAGGTCACAAACGGATAGGTGCCATGATCGACATCGAGCAGACAGCCCTGCGCGCCTTCGAGCAGCACGGTCTTGCCCGCCTTGATCTGGCGGTTCAGGTAGAGCTGGGTGTTGGTCACGTAGGGATCGATCGCCTTGTCGAACTCCTCGTACTCGCGAATGATCGCCTCGACGTCAATCTCCTCCTGCTCGTACACCTTGCTGATCAGCTTGTTCTTGGCAGCGAGGTTCTCACGCAGCTTTTCCTTCAGCACGTCGCGATTGAGCAGATCAACCACCCGGATGCCTTTGCGGGCGAACTTGTCCTCGTAGCTCGGGCCGATGCCGCGACCGGTGGTGCCGATTTTGTTATCGCCGGAGAGGCAGGACTCGCTCAGCGAATCGAGCCGTTTGTGATACGGCATGATCAGGTGCGCGTTGTGGCTGATGAACAAACGGCCTTTCACGTCGTAGCCAAGCTCTTCGACCTTTTTGATCTCATCCATGAGCGCGTTCGGATCGATCACAACGCCATTGCCGATCACACAGATGCAATCCTTGTTGAAGATACCCGAGGGAATGAGGTGCAGCACGACGGTCTTGCCGTCGAAGCAGATGGTGTGACCGGCATTCGCGCCGCCCTGGTAGCGCACCACGATGTCGTATTTGTCCGAAAGGTAATCGACCAGCTTGCCCTTGCCCTCGTCGCCGAACTGCGTGCCCACAAGCACGGTAGCAGACGCTGCCGGCCTGCTGAATGTTTTTTCTTCCACGTCGCTTGTTTTTACTGAGAAAAAGTATCGATCGAAGCCAGAAGCCTGTCCCGGCCACTGCCCGACAAAGACGAGTAATTTACAATAAATCTGGCATTCGATGCACAACTTTCAATCGTGCGCCGGGCCTTCGACTTTTCGGCCTGCTTCAGCTTGTCCCACTTGGTCAAGACGATGCCGAACGGACGCCCGCAATAGTCAAGAAACTCCATCATCTCAAGGTCGGACGCCATCCCCGGATGCCGCGAATCGACAAGCAGTACCACAAGAGCAATCTCATCACGCTTGACGATATAGTCCGTCAGCAGCTTCCCCCAGCTCTCACGCTCGCCCTGCCCGACCTTGGCATACCCGTACCCCGGCAGATCGACGAAGTAGAGATTGTTGTTGATAAGGAAATAGTTGATGAGCCGCGTCTTACCCGGCGTTGAACTGGTCTTCGCCAACCCCTTACGGGCGCAAAGGGAATTCAGCAGCGAAGATTTGCCGACATTCGACCGCCCCACAAACACAATTTCCGGACGACCATCGGACGGCAGCCCGTTCAAGCTGGAATAACTACAGAAAAATTCAGCGCTGGTGATGTTCATGAATGCGGGTGAAAGGTGAGGACGCAGCGGCAAATTCCGGGAGAAATGGCCGAGGCCTCATGCTGGTTGCCAAAAGAGTGAAGCTAAAAAACGTAGCGGTAAATCCCAATGGAATGAGGTTCTCCCCCCGTAGCAAGACAGCTATCGAGAGAAAATAAGTTTGTTCATGTGGCTTCCGAAATCGGTCGTTTATTGGCAGAATAGACTTTTGCCAACCGGACACCATCAAGCGCTTTGTGGCGGCGAACCGTGTTGTAGTCGTTGACCCAATGCTTCAGACCTTTGTAGAGTTCGAAACCATCGGCTGGTGGGTTCAGGTCAATGTACTCATACTTGACGCTCCCCCATTGCCGTTCGATGAAGACGTTGTCAATTGCTCGGCCTTTGCCATCCATGGAGAGTGCAGACTTGGACTCTGTGATGACGGCTTCGGCAAAGACCTCGCTGGTGAACTGGCTGCCCTGATCGGTGGAGAGATAATCGAAATTAGAATCAAATCGTAGAAATCCCGGATCGGAAACAAAATCGTGGTATTTTCGAACTATGCTTCTCATCGCAAAATTTTTTATTAAACAATTAAGGATGGCTCATTTAACTACTCCGCTCCCACCAACCAGCGCCATCAGCTTCCCGAAATCATTCACAACATCATACCTTACCTTATCCCGTTCAACCCGCTTATTGATCTCTTCAAAGAATTTCCGCGCACACTCGATTTTTGTGGCCTCGATGGTCCGCAGTTCCATACTCGAAATTGAACCCTTGGTCTCAGCTACAAAGTAGATGTGCTTGACAGCGCCTTCTCTGAAAGATATCGCCCAGTCCGGATTGTAGTCGCCTAACGGTGTGGGAATGAGAAATCCGCGAGGCAATTTGGCATAGACGACAACCTCGGCGCTGGTGTCCAGCTCTTTCACAAATTCCCGCTCAACCTTGGAGTCGGTGATCACGTAGTCATAGATGTGGTTCTTTAGCTTCTCGCTCGCCTTGGTGAAGTCCTGCTTGCTTTGGCCTGCGGTGAAAATATCGACATTGTGGGTCTCGGCAATGTTGTCGTAGCTCAGCCGCTCGATGATGATCGTGGCCTTCTGTTCATTGATAAGCCGTGAACCTTCGGCAATGAAATGCTCCGGGTTCTGTTTGAATTGCTTGAAAACCGCCGTCTGAACGCCGCTCAATATCTCGGCGACGGTCTTTCTTGTCAGCTGGGTGTTTTCGGCAATTTTCCCAAGCAGGTCATAGGTGACCATGGAATGCGAGGAAGTTCCAAACTCCGTAGATGTTTCTTTGATATCAAATCCTTGGCCTGCCTTTAACTGGTCATAGGTTGCTACCTTAGTCTGTTCCCCTTTTTGAACCGTATAGGTTAATGGGGTTACATGCAGATCTTTATCCAGGGTCTGAATGCTGTTTCGAATGAGTTCACTGGAATCGAACTCGACACGGTAGATCGCCTTCTGATTAATGCGATTCCAGAGCGCCTTGAACTCTTTTTTCTCGAAGTTGGCATTCAGCGGATTGGTCTTCGGCTTGCGATCATCACCCACGTCGGGCAGCTGGGACTCGCTGAAGACGCTGTCGATCAAGCCGAAAATCTGGTCCGCATGAGGGGCGAGCTCGGGCGGAAGCGCCGCCAGGGTCCCGTTGGCTTTTGCCTCGTGGTAGGTTTCGGCAACCTGATCCGTGTCATCGATATAGTCGTTCTTGAGCAGATACTTGTATATCTGCTTGGCCATGACCGGGGTAATTTCCACCGTACCGGTTTCCGTGGTTATGACCTTCCCGGTGAAGTAGGCCTCGTCCGCCTTGCGGGGGCGTGCAGAGAGGGAGTCGCTGATCTCACGCTGAAGATTCCCGACGAAGTCCTTGTAGCTCTCGCTTGCGACTACGGTCAGGATATTCACGTCATGGACCGTTGCCGGGTTGTCCATGCGATCCCCGAGCTGGTTGACGCTGATCCGCAACCCCCGGCCAACTTCCTGGCGGCGCGAGATCGTGTTGTCGCTGTGCTTGAGCATGCACATGACGAAGACATTGGGGTTGTCCCAGCCTTCGCGAAGGGCGGAGTGGGAGAAAATGAACCGGACCGGTTCCGCAAAGGAAAGCAGTCGCTCCTTGTCCTTCAGGATCAGATCATAGGCATCGACGTCATCGGAAAGCCCGGCTTCCTCTCCACGTGTCTTGAAGCTCGGATCGGTGAGCTTCTTGGTTTTCTTGTCGATGGAGAAGTAACCGTTGTGGGTGCGGCCCACTGGAATTTCATTCCAGTAATGATGAAGGCTGAGGGCTGAAGGCTGAATATCCCCTTTTTCATCCTTCAGCCTTCCTAATTCATCCTTCAGAAGCCGCTCGTACTCTTCTTCAAAAATCCTGGCGTATTCTCCCTGTTCATCGGCCTGACTGTAGTCCCGGTATTTGACCACCTCGTCGATGAAGAAAAGGGACAGTACCTTGATGCCCTGGGCAAAGAGAACCTGCTCCTTCTCAAGGTGCGCCCTGATCGCCTCCCGGATCTGAATCCGCCGGATAGCCATTTCCGTGATGTCGCCTGTTGCATCGCCGGCACTCAGCACATGGCCGTTGGTAAACTCCACGGTGTCCTTGTTGGCGTCGATTTGGGCGATGACAAAGCCGCGATATTGGTCCAGCTCGTTTGATTCAACGAACAGGTCTTTGCCGCGCTCCAGGCGTTTGACGATCCGCTTGATGCCGCCACCCTGGCGCACTTCCATCTCGATTCGGGCAACCGGTGCCTTCTTGGAAATTTCAATGGATTCCAGGTAGAGGTAGGCGTTGGTGCCAGCCAGACCTTTGACGTCGATGCCGCGCACCGCAATCTTCTTCACCAGCTTCTGGTTATAGGCGTCAAGGGCATCAAGGCGGTAAATCTTGTTGTGCGTGGTCCGGTGAGTGGCCGAGTAGCGCAGGATCATCAGCGGCTTGAACTTGGCCAGCGCCTCCAGCGTCTTTTGGCCCTCCATTTTCTGTGGTTCATCCAGGATCAGGATGGGGCGGTTGCTGCTGATCACATCGATAGGCTTGCGCGACTGGAAATCGTCCAGTTCATCATAGATGCGGCGGTTATCCTTTCCCGTGGCATTGAACGCCTGGATATTGATGATCATGACGTTGATGCCCGCATCGGAAGAGAAGCTTTCCAGATGGTGAAGCTGCCTGGAGTTGTAGGCAAAGAAGCGGATCTTTTTGCCGTAGCTCTCGGTGAAATGCTCGGCGGTAATCTCCAGCGACTTGAGCACGCCCTCACGGATGGCGATGCTGGGCACCACCACGATGAACTTGGTCCAGCCGTACCGCTTGTTCATCTCGAAGACGGTTTTGACATAGCAGTAGGTCTTGCCGGTCCCGGTTTCCATCTCTACGTCAAGATTGACCTTGCATCCGGCGCTGGACACTAGTTTGTCGGACAAGGGCAGATTCTGCCGCCGCTGCACGGCATGGATATTAGTCAGCAGCTGGGCATCGGTCAGCTGGAGATCGGAGTTTTTGAAGCCAGTCTGCTCAATATCCATTCCCGGCAAAGTCGGTCCCTGTGCCAACAGCTTTTTATTCACGCCCGGGTCAATCCTGTAGGCAATGCCCGAGGTATTCACCTGCCCGGCAAAACAGTCGACCACGGATTCCACCGCGTTGGTCTGATAGGGCTGGACTTTGAACTTCAGTTTCATGCCAAGCCCTCCTTATATCGATTTCACTTCAGTGCCCGGAGACATCTGTTTGAAGATCTGCTCCACGTTGATCTTGACGGCATCGGAGACAAAGCCGGTGTCACGGAACACAACCCGTAGCGGTTCAAACCGGGCCAGCTCCTTGACCAGGTCCTCATTCACGCCGGTATCGAAACAGGCGATTAAAGAATTCTCGTCTACGATGTAGACTTCGAATTCTTCAAAGGATGAAGGATGAGGGCTGAAGGCTGAACTAGTGGAATTTTCATCCTTTATCCTTCCGCCTTCATCCTTTTTGACTCTGACAATTTTCTTTGCAATTGGCAATGTCAAGTCCACGCCCCAGTCCAGCAACACCTGGAAGAGCAGGTCTTCGGGCTTGCGGTCCGGCTTGATGTTGTCGGTGAAAATCTTCAGCTGACCTTGCTCAATGGCGTCCGGCGTATAGTAGACGTCGGCCATGTTGGATGAATCGATCTTGAGGACGCGGAAGCCGATGTCCTTGTTCCACCCTTCATGACATTCGCCTTCAAGAATTTTCTTACCAGCCCGGCGGATACGTTCCTTGCTGATTTCGGCGATGGTTTTATAGCCAGCCTTGAATGCCTCGGACTTTTCGTCGCAGGGCTCGGGGAGCTGAACCATGATGAATTTCCGGTTCCCCCCGTCTTCGGCATTGAGTTGCATCACGGCATGAGCAGTTGAAGATGAACCTGCAAAAAAATCGAGAACAATATCATCTTTCTCTAAATTGGACAAATAAAGAATTCTCAATAGCAATTTTACTGGCTTGGGACCATCAAAGAACCCCTTGCCATCAAATAGCGTTTTGAGTTCTTGTCGCCCAACTTGATTGTGACCGACATCTTTGAAATTCCATATGGTAAGAGGTACGATTCCATCCTTTACATCGGTAAGAAACCTCTTAATCGAGGGGACATTTTCGCCATTTTCACCAAACCAAATACGATTATCTGAAACCATTTCAGCGAATTTTTCTTTTGAAACACGCCAACAGGCTCCATGAGGTGGGTTTACAATTCTTCCTGAAGGCGTTGTGATTGGAAAGTCGTATGCTTCAGAGTATGATTTTACAGACAGATCACTTGATTTCCAAGGACCACGGGGGTCATTGTCACGGTTCGTGTATCGATTATTTTGTTCATCGGTTCGTGGCAATAACTTGGGATACCACTTTTCTTTTACTTTTGCGTATACAAATATATGGTCATGGTTATCGCTAAACCATTTTGCATCGTTGGATGGAGCATACTTTTTTTCCCATATCACATTTGCAACAAAATTATCTGCACCAAAAATTTCATCACAAAGTTCTCTGATACTTCCAGCTTCACCATCATCGATACTAATGAAAATGATTCCATCGTCCCTTAAAAGATTTCTTGCAAGTTTAAGTCTTGGATACATCATCGAAAGCCAATCGGAATGAAATCTTCCATTTGCTTCAGTGTTTGCGACTAAACGATTTCCTGATGCATCTTTCTGATTTGACTTTAGTAAAAACGATTCAGTATTTTCCGCAAAATCATCCTCATAGATAAAGTCATTCCCCGTGTTGTATGGCGGGTCGATATAGATCATCTTAACCTTGCCGAGGTAGGTCTCCTGCAACAGCTTCAGCGCGTCGAGGTTATCGCCCTCGATGAACAGATTCTTCGTGGTATCAAAATCCACGCTCTCTTCCCGGCAGGGACGCAGGGTCTTGGCGATGGGGGTGTTAGCGGTAAGCAAGGCTTCCCGCTTGCCCGGCCAGTTGAGGTGGTAACGCTCCTGTGGGCCTTCGACGATATGCCCCGAAAGCTCCTGGCGAAGCAAGTCGAAGTCGATGGCATATCGTAAGGATGAAGGATGAGGGCTGAAGGCGGAATCTTTTTCATCCTTCATCCTTCCGCTTTCAGCCTTTACTTCCGTCACGCAGCCGGGAAACAGCTCGCGGATACGGGCGATGTTTTCCTGGGTCAGGTTCGGAGAGTGCATTTTCAGTTTTTCCATTTTGATCGTCCTTTAGGGTGTGACTGCCGCCCCGCTGGCAGACAGCGGACGGGTCAGATTTTCAAGTTCTTGTTTCAGGTCACGCAGCTCGGCGTTGATCTCGACCTTGCGGTTAAATTGTTTTTCTTTGCGGAGCCGGGCCTCGCAACGCTCTAGCTCCCGGTGCTTGAGCCGAATGCGCTCCATCCGTTCCACCCGCTTTTGCAGGTCTTCGCCCGGCCGTGCCGGGTACGGCATCAGGGGTAGAAGCAATTGGCCGTAGAGCGCCTCAAGGTCGAAAACCATTGGCAGGGGCTTGCGGGGCGTATCGGTGGCTGTCCAGTCGCTATCGAAATATTCGCTGATGACCCATTTGCTGGCATCCGCTTCACTCGGCCGTTTAAAAGCGGCAATGGGTTTTACTTTCCCGTCGAACCGAAGCTCAAAAATAATCGGGAAGGGAATGGCCAGGTCAATGCAACGCAGCACCTCGGGTTTGAGTTCGTCCCCCTTGAGAGCGATGCTAAAGATCTGGATTTCAGGCACGGCACGGGAAGGCTTCACGTTGATTGTTTCCGGGGCAAGCTTGTGCTGCCAGACAATCTGTTCCACCTGCCGGACAAACATCTGTCTGACTGCAGCGCTGGGGCTTCCGTGCTCGTAGATTTTGTTCTTGGGCAGCACGCGTCCTACAAAGGATGAAGGCGGAAAGATGAAGGATGAATTCACTCTGCCTTCCTCCTTCCGCCTTTATCCTTCAGCTTTACCTTTTTAGAGCAAGCAATCAAGATGGCGATGAGTTGGTTTGCTTCATCCATTAGCTCTGCGAGCTTAGACTCAGGAATAATCCCAGCTTCAACCAGCAATTCCATCCAGTAGCAGCTTTCTTCCAGTTCCTGCAATCCACCTTCAATCTTGCTAATGAACTCCGCATCGGAACGAGCGCGAGTGCCTTCCCGGTAGTGCGCCCCGACTGAAGTGCCAGAACGCAGAAGCTGTTTGCCAATAATCTGTGCTTCCGTGCTTTTAGGCAATGCCGAGTAAAGCCGGATAACTCGCAGGGCAAATTCCTTGGTTCTTGTTCTCAGGTCTTTCATTCCGCCTTCATCCTTCATCCTTCTGAATTACCAAGAAGGCGACGAGCTCGAAATCATCGAGCCCGGCAATGGTGTTCACCAGGGCAGTGGTCTTGCCGCCGGAGAACAGGCTGTCCAGATCCTTTTCCTCCTTGACGTCGATCATCGAACGAATGGCGGCACTTAGCAGATCGGAACAGGCCTTCATGTTCCGGCCTTCGTCCGTCTGCTGATTGAACAGGCGGCAGACGGCCTGAATGGGCTCCGCTTGTCCCTTGCAGCAGGTACGCACCAAGTCCAGCAGACGCTTGACCTCGGTATGGTTGTGAATCACTTCGCCTTCGCGGTTGATGTAGACAAGGTAGTAAGGATGCAGCCGGTTCTGCTGATTGATGTTGACCGCATGGTTGCGGTTGCGCAGGGCGAAGATGACGCCGGGGTGCAATCCCATTGCAGGCCGGGCTGGGACAACCGCATGCATGCCGTTGGGCACGTTGGCAAGGTCGCCATTGGTTTTGACGTAGTTCAGCAGATCCATCCGGAAGTCGTTCAGGCCAAGATCGGTGATGGATACTCCGGTTTTCAGGTCTTCCAGTTCGATCACCTCTTCCTGCAGCCGCCGGAGTTGCTCTTTCCGATACGATATCTCGCTGCTTTTTGCCGTAAGGACGTTATCGTCGCCGGTAGCCGTCACGTCGGCAATGATCATCCGGTTTTCGACCCGTTCCTTCAGGTTGATGTATTCATCCAGGGAAATATCGGGCCAGTAGTTCACCAGCTGGATGGTCTTGTTGATCGAGCCGATGCGGTCGATCCGGCCGAACCGCTGAATGATGCGGACCGGGTTCCAGTGGATGTCATAGTTGACCAGGTAATCGCAGTCCTGAAGGTTCTGCCCTTCGGAGATACAGTCGGTGCCAATCAGCAGGTCCAGTTCAGCTGGTTCATTGGGCAGCACCTGCTCCTTTTCCTTGGCGCGAGGAGAAAAAAGCGTCAGCAGCGACTGGAAATCATAGTTCTTTCTGAGGGTTGATTTCGGCGCATCCTTGCCGGTTACTTTTCCGGTGTGCAGCCTCTGTGTTGTTAGTAGGGTCTCCGCCAGGTTGTTGTAGAGGTAATTGGCTGTATCGGCAAAGGCAGTGAAAACAAGGACTTTTCTATTGCCGTCATTGATAGGGTTTTCAATCTTGCTGAGAATCAGGGCCTTGAGGTGTTGCAGCTTGGCGTCGTCCTCGGGTGTGACTTTTGCCATGGACTCCAGCAAGGCGTTAATGACTTCCAGATCAGCCTTCAAGTCGTGTTCCCACGAAGGAAGATCCATGTCCGCAAGGTTTATCTTCACCTTGCCGCCGATCTCGGCGTCATCCGGAACCGGGATATCGTCCTCTTCGGCTTCGAGGTTTGCCAGGCTATCGGTCCAGTCAGAGACACTGCCAGCATCGCCTGCAACCCTGAATGAATCGATTTTGCTCAGGGTCCGGGTGTGGTTGTCGTGCAGGCTTTTCAGGGTGAGCCGAAAAGCCTCAACCGAGCTTTCCAGGCGCTTGAGCAGATTGGTCGTCATCAATGCCTGCAGGCTTCGCTCGCGGTCTGCCTGCTTCAGCTTCCCTTTGCCACCTTCCACCTGCGTGTCGTACAGGTCTTCATATTTTTTGAGCCGACTGGGCAGGATGTAGCTAATCGGGGCATAGACGGCGAGCTTGAGCAGCGAGAGCTGTTCAAAGATCTCGTTAAAGCTCATGACATCCGTGCGTCCGGTCAGTGGCGAATGGAATGACAGGGGTTTGCGGCGCTCGGGAAACTGGCCTATGTCACTGGTGTCGTAGAAGGTCTGGATATGTTTGCGCGAACGGGCAATGGTGACGCTGTCAAGCAGTTCAAAGAAGTCAAAATCAAGGGCATCCAGAATGGCCCGCGCCGTGCGATCCTCGGGTGCCAGTTTTGACCACTGGTTGAAGATCGTTTGGGCATTGCGGAAGATTTCTTCCACTGATCTGCCCGTGCGCAGCTTCTTGCTGAGATTTTCAGAGTCGCCTTCGTAAGCCAGCGCGAGTTGGTTGCGCAGATCATTGAAGCGGTTATTGACCGGTGTGGCGGACAGCATCAGAACCTTGGTTTTAACGCCCTGGCGGACGACCTGGTTCATCAGTTTCTGATAGCGGGTTTCCCTGTCTTTAACGGCATCGTTGTTTCGGAAATTATGCGATTCATCGATGACGACCAGATCATAATTGCCCCAGTTAACGCGGTTCAGAGGAATGCCGAACGACTCTCCCGAGGTGCGGGACAGGTCGGTGTGGCACAGAACGTCATAATTGAAGCGATCCCTGGAGAAGATGTTGGTCGTCAGGTTGCTGTTGTAGTTCAGCCAGTTGTCAGCGAGTTTCTTGGGGCACAGCACCAGCACCGAGCGGTTGCGCAGTTCGTAATATTTCACAACAGCCAGAGCCGTGAATGTTTTACCAAGCCCCACGCTGTCGGCCAAGATGCAGCCGTTATAGGTTTCCAGCTTGTTGATAATGCCTATGGCGGCATCACGCTGAAAGTTGAAAAGCTTGTTCCAGACCAGCGTGTCCTGATAACCCGTGCGGTCGTTGGGCAGGACATCTTCGTCGATATCATCGAGAAAATCACTAAAGATGTTGTAGAGCATCAAGAAGTAGATGCGCTCCGGTGAGTTTTCCTGATACACTGATGCAATGTGATCACAGATGACTGTCGTAACATCCTCAAGCTTTTCAGGATCATTCCATATCTGCTCGAAAAGTTGCAGGTAAGTTGCCGTACAGTCCGGCTCATCAAACCGGTTCACAAGGTTTGAAATGGCATTTCCTTGCTGGTAACCCAAATCAACTGCGGTGAATCCATGAAGCGGCATGTATGCGGTATCTCCCTCCGATCCCTGAATGCACGCAAACTGCTGCATAGGTGCTTTCGACCTGTTTGATCGGAAAACGGCCTTTCGCCGCATCCACTCGGCGCATTCCCGTGCAATGGCTCGCTGGGTGAGTTTGTTGCGAAGCTGGATTTCAAACTCTGAGCCGTAAAGACTCTTTTCCCGGTTGGATTTGGGTATAAAAAACTCGCGATGCTCCTTCCGGAATTTGTCGGTTACCTCGTTGGGAACAAATGTTGGCGCCGTAAAGATGAACTCCAGCGACTCAATCTTTGAGAACTCAGACTTCAACGCTTCGTAAGCATAGATAGAAAAGCAGGAAGCCGCTATCCTGAGCTTGTCTTTGGGGCGGATTGAAACCTTCAGATCGTCGCCTAACAGGGTGTTGATGTTGTCAATGATCTTCATGAATAGGGGCTCATTTAGTCAACGCTTACAGGTTCCTATATAAGGGCGTCTCTAAAAAGTCGGAACAGATATAAGATGTTGAAAAAAATAGCTTTAACATACTTTCTATCCTGAGATATTCGTCTCTTGACGCCGTTCCTATCAACACGACTGTACTGCGATGAAAAACATCAATCCGCGTGGTCTTTTCGACGACTATTTTCTGCTCGAACGGCTGACAAAACTCAAAGATCCGCTCGTCAAGCTTGAAGCGCATATCGACTGGCAGCTTTTTGCTCCCATTCTCGAAGTGGCTTTCAACAAGCCAGCCAATCGCAAGAACATGGGCCGCCCGCCCCGTTCGAGCGGGTGATGACGTGCCCCGTCTATAAGACCACTTCTTCTTGGTAAAAATCCGTTTGCTGAACCATCAATTCTTCCGGTATCAGCCTTCCTGAAGAGCTGTGCGGGCGGATCGAATTGTCATCCTCCTGCCATTGCCCGATGATCTCTCGAATAGAGGTGTTGTCGACCGGTTTGCCCGGACGATTGAACACCAGTTTAACTCCATAACGATGCGCCCATGCATCAAGAGCTTTCCCGATGAATGCAGGGGCGTTATCGAATTTCCGACGCTTCCGTTCATCGGCCAACTCCCGTAATCGCTGGCGAATCGGTTCATGGGTATCCGGTTTGGGTTTGTCATGCCAACTTGTCTGGCTCAGCCCAATCAGCATACAGAGCTTTCTAAAACGCCGCCCGAAGTGTTCATGCAAGTGCCTTAAGCCGCTTGGCTTCACTGACCGTCATGCTGCCGTACTTCGATTTCCAGTTGTCAATCATCGCATCGCTGAGGCCGTGTTGACGATAAAGATCCTTGACCGGTATGCCGAAATCGGCCTCCTTCAAGGTGCTGATGATCTGTTCTGTACTGTAACGCCTGGTTTTCATGCGCGGAACCTCCTTGGTTGATTTGAATCATTTTTTCCACAACCAAGTGCTCCCGCTTTTTCAGGCTTACGTCCGATATGTGCCACGGAATAATTCGCAGTGTTCCTGACTTCGTACAGACTGATGAAGTAGTGATGCCCGGCAAACAAGTCTTCACAAAACCATGCGATCCCGATCAGCAAAGCTGTGATAACGGCAAACCGAAAGCCAAGATGCCAGGCGGCAAAAGCAATTGGTATAAAATAGAAGGCAAAAAAACTGAGCTCATGGCCAGAAAACCAGTCTAATCCGCTGATCAACACCACACCGGCAATGACGGCACCCTTTAGCGTCCAGGGCGCTATTTCTTTCGCACGGCTGCCCTCATGCCCATCAGACTTCCTGAAGGGGAAAATATAACATACATATAATATTATCACAATAACACACCACAAAATAACGCCATAATTACTGACTCCCACGATACCAGAAACGATTCCCTTACCTTTAATTCAGGCTCATTGGCTGTATTAACCCGCATTTCTCCGGCTTTGGCGAGACAAAATGCCTTACGTACTCACCCTCGAAGCTCATTTGGCAATCCATTGACAGAGCACGCTTACCGGAAAAATTCAGTAACAGCGGCTGGTTAAAAGTCTTGCCTTCCCAAGCCAAAAGTGTAACTTTCAAAACATTTTTCGATCTCTCAACCGGGGTATTCCAACCCATTCAGATCAATCCGGATGTCATCTTCCCTGCATATTTACAATTCGCTCTCCCGCACAAAGGAGCCCTTTGAACCCATCAATCCCGCTCTGGCTACCATCTATGTTTGCGGGCCGACCGTGTACGGCCACGCCCACCTCGGTCACGCCAAGAGCTACGTATCGTTTGACGTCGTGGTTCGCTGGCTGCGTCATGTCGGCGAAAAGCAGGGCTACAAGGTTCGGTACGTGCAGAACATCACCGACGTGGGGCACCTGACCGACGACGCCGACGAGGGAGAGGACAAGATCCAGAAACAGGCGCGGCAGGAGCGCATCGAGCCGATGGAGGTGGCACAGTTCTACACCCGCAGCTTCTACGAAGATATGGACAAACTCGGCGTCGAACGCCCGAACATCGCACCAACCGCGACCGGTCACATTCCGGAGCAGATCGCACTGGCCGAGCGGCTCGTCGAAACCGGCCACGCCTACGAGTCAAACGGCAATGTTTACTTTGATGTCAACTCCTTCACGGGCTATGGCAAGCTCTCGGGCCGCACCGACCAGGAGGCGTTGCAGTCGGGCGGGCGTGCCGCGGAGCGTTCCGACAAGCGCAACCCATCGGACTTCGCGCTGTGGAAAAAGGCCGAACCGGGCCACATCATGAAGTGGCAATCGCCATGGGGTGAAGGCTACCCCGGCTGGCATCTGGAGTGCTCGGCGATGGCGATGAAGTACCTCGGCGACACCATTGACATTCACGGCGGCGGCATGGAGAACAAGTTCCCGCACCACGACTGCGAAATCGCCCAGTCCGAAGCCGCCACCGGCAAGCCCTTCGTGCGCTACTGGATGCACAACAACATGGTGACGGTCGATGGCGTCAAAATGGGCAAGTCACTCAAGAACTTCGTGAACCTCAAGGAGCTGTTCGGGAAATTCGACCCGCTGGTGATCCGTTTCTTCATTCTGCAATCGCACTACCGCTCCCCGCTCGACTTCTCCGAAACGGCAATCAAGGCGTCGCAGTCGGGATTCGAGAAGTTGCAGGAGGTCTGCAAACGATTGCTGAAATCGGCGGAAGGCAACGGGCAGCTCGATGTAGCTGCCTTCGAACAGAAAATCACCGATGCGCTGAACGACGATTTCAACACCCCTGTGGCCATCGCCGTATTGTTCGAGTTCGTCAAGGCGCTCAACGGTGCGCTTGACAAAGGCGGACTTGATGCCGTATCGAAAACCGCCGCGCTGGCGCTTTTCGATACCTACGCGGGTGAGGTGCTCGGCATTCTGAAAAGCCGCGATGAGCTGCTTGCCGGAGAGAGCGGCGAAAGCGCCCAAACCCTCGACGACGTGATGCAGGTGCTGCTCGAACTCCGCAAGGAGGCGCGCGCGAACAAGGATTTCGCCACCAGCGACAAAATCCGCAACCTGCTCTTGCAACGAGGCATCGAAGTCAAGGACACCAAGGACGGCGCCACCTGGTCAAAGAAAAAAGCCTGAACGCAAAAAGCCGGAGCGACAAAACTCCGGCTTTCTTTTTTCTATCCACATCATCCTACAGGAACCCTTCCAGGCCCGGTTCCCGCCTCATCATCTCCACCGCCTTGACCACCTTTTGCGACTCGCCCGCCTTGCAGATAAGCAGCGCATCGGGCGTATCAACCACGATGATGTCATCCACGCCGATGCTCACCACCGCCTTGCCATGGGGCTTCCGGACAAAGACATTTTTCGAGTCGATCATGATCGACTCGCTGCCATCCATGTCGCGTCCTTCAAGGCCGAGACCAATCTTGATCACCTCGTCCCAGCATCCAAGATCGGTCCAGCCAAAATTCCCGGCAAGCATATAGACCTTCTCAGCCTTCTCCATGATGCCGTAGGCAATCGAAACAGGGTGAACCCAGCTGTAGACATCCTCGATGACCGAATCTTGCCGCTCGGTGCCGATAAAGGCGTGAACGTTCTGCATATCCTCATAGAGGTCAGGCAGAGAACGGCGGTATTCTCGGCTGATGTCATCGACGTGCCAAATGAAAACACCGCTGTTCCACCAGAAGTCCTGGCTTTGCAGAAAATGCTCGGCCGTAGCCAGATCGGGTTTCTCGGCAAAGGTTTTCACCCGGAAGAGTGCAATGTCATCGTCATCCGGATCGTCGTTTTCCTCCCCGATCATAACCGATGGTTCGACCTGGATATATCCATATCGCGTCTCAGGCCTGTCGGGATGGATACCGACCGTGATCAGCCCTCGCTGTTTCCGTGCAAGTTTGACGCCTTTGGAGACGGTTTTCAGGAACTGCTCTTCGTCAAGCACGAGATGGTCGGCAGGCAGTACGATGGTGACAGCGTCGGGATCGCGCTTGCGAATGAAGGTAGTGGCCAGCGCAATGCAGGTGGCCGTATCCCTGATGGTGGGTTCGATGATGATATTATCGACATCGAAATCGGGAAGCGACTCGTTAACCAGGCGCCAATGCTGCTTGCCGGTAATAATGAGGATATTCTCCATCCGGACGGCCCCGGCAATTCTTTCAACCGTTTTCCGGATCATCGTTCCACCATCAAAGAAATGAAGGAACTGCTTGGGAGACTTTTTTCTCGAAAGTGGCCAAAGCTTGCTGCCTATTCCTCCCGCCATGACCACGGCATAAACATGATTGTCGGCGATCTGCTTCATTCCATCACTATCTTTCTGAACTTACTATGGTTAAGGCGAGGTCCCCGTAGCCTAATGTACGACATTTTCCACCACTGCCGACGGGCATTTCGCCGGGGCACAGAACATTTGCCATTGGCGTTAAAATGTCGTTTTTTCCTGTTGTACGCGTTTTCATCACCATCGCAGCCGAACTATTCGTCATGCAGAATGACCTGCACCTGCTCGAAGGACTCTGCCGTCAGCACGGCATCCCTGTCACCAAAAATGCTCTGAAGCTTCTGGCTCGCTATGCCGGACTTCTCGAAGCCTGGAACCTCAAGGTAAACCTCGTCAGCCGCAAGGAACATGCGCCGGTCATCGTCAAGCATGTGTTTCATTCGCTGCTCATTGCACGCATCCACGACTTCAAACCCGGCGAAAAGGTGCTCGACCTCGGCACCGGCGGCGGCTTGCCAGGCATTCCGCTGGCCATCCTTTTTCCTGAAGCCTCATTCCTGCTGGTCGATTCTACCGGCAAGAAGATCGCGGCCTGCAAAGCAATGATCAAGGAACTTGGCATCGAAAACGTCATTGCCCTGCATTCAAGAGTCGAGGAGCTGAAAGGTGTGATCTTTGACACAGTGCTCAGCCGTCAGGTTGCGCCACTCGAAGAGTTATGCGCCTACAGCGCCAGGCTGCTCAAACGCGATGGGGTACTCATCTGCCTCAAAGGCGGCAGCCTCAATGAAGAGATTGCCGAAGCGGTGCTGTCAAGGGAGAAGCATCTGGGATTCCCCGCCTCAGTGGATCAGCTTCCGATAGGAGAGATTGATCCGATGTTCTCGGAAAAGCAGATAGTCATCGCCCGCTGGTGATCGAAAAGATCGAGCGAACGATGACTACCGTGTTTTTTGCAATCTGAGAAGGTGTCACCTTTATTCGGCAGCCTCACCACCCTCTTTTTCCTTCGATCCGGCCTCGGCTTTCTTGGAGCCTTTGACGCGCTTTGCGCGATCCTGCCTGGCGGCTACCGGCGCAACGGACGGCACCTCGGCATAATCCACCAGCTCGATGACGGCCATCTTGGCGGCATCGCCACAGCGCGGAGCGAGTTTGATAATGCGGGTGTATCCGCCGTTACGCGAGCCGATTCTGCCCACGATCTCTTCGAAAAGTTCACGGACGGCCTCTTTGTCACGAAGGGCACCGAAAATCTCACGCTGGGCGTGGTGGGTTCCCTTGCGCGCCTTGGTAATGATCTTCTCTACAACCTTGCGGGTTTCCTTGGCTTTCGCCTCGGTGGTTTCGATACGCTTGTGGATCAGCAGCTGCGTCGAAAGGTTCGACAGGGTTGCTTTTCTATGGGCGCTTGTTCTCCCGAGTTTTCTTGCTGGCTTGACTTTACGCATTTCTTGTTTCCGCTCTCATTGATGTTCAATAAAACAAATGGCCTATCTCAACCCTTCATCTGGTAACGGGTGATATCCATCCCGAACTTGAGGTTGAACTTTTCAAGCTGTTCCTTCAGTTCGGTCAGCGACTTCTTGCCGAAATTTTTGTAGTTGAGCAGCTCCTCTTCCCTTCTGGAAACCAGGTCACCAAGCGAATCGATTTCGGCGAGTCTCAGGCAGTTGTGCGAACGAACCGAAAGATCCAGATCCTCGATTTTGGTCTGCAGGAGCTTGCGCATGCTTTCGAACTCGTCGTCGAGCTGCTTGTACTCCTCCTCGGAGAACTCCTCTTCAGTCGGAGAGAAGTTGGCGAAAAAAGAGATATGATCGTTGATGATCTTGCCGGCAAGGCTGATCGCGTCATCGGGAGTAATCGAGCCGTCGGTTTCAACATCAAGAACCATCTTCTCATAGTCAGTACGCTGGCCAACGCGAGTGTTCTCGACGGTCAGCTTGACATTCCTGATCGGAGTGAAGATCGAGTCGATGGCAATAAAGCCGATCGGCATCCCTTCGCTACGATTCTCCTCGGCAGGGACGTAACCGCGTCCCCGTCCGACATAGATGTCGATGGTAACGGTTGCCTCAGAATTGATCGTGGCGATATGCAAGTCCTTGTTGAGCACTTCGAACTCGCCATTCTGGGCTACGATATCTCCGGCAACAAAATCTTTCGGCCCTGCAAGCGTCAGGGTTGTTTTGCAACTGCGCTTGCAGCTTGACCTGAAACGAACCTTCTTCAGGTTCAGCACAATCTCGGGTACATCCTCGCGAACGCCCTCAATCGTTGAAAATTCGTGAAAAACCCCATCGATCTTGATCCCGGTGATTGCCGCTCCGGGAAGAGAGGCCAGCAGAACCCTTCTCATGGCATTGCCCAGCGTAACTCCGTATCCCCTCTCCAGCGGCTGGGCGATGAAACGCCCGAAACTGCCGGTGTGGGTCGCTTCATCCACATCGATCTTTGCAGGCATCTGCATCTGGTATATCATAGTCTTGCTACCTTAAGGATTCAAAAAAATCACTTGGAGTACAACTCAACAACAAGCTGTTCGTTAAAGGGCTCCTGTACATCGACACGCTCGGGAACTGCAAGAAATACAGCTTTTTTGTTGGCTTTGTCCACCTGGATCCATGCGGGAATCCTCGACTCGGACGCCTTGTTCAGCGAATCAGCTACAGCGTCGAGATTGCGGCTTTTCTGGCGGAACTCGATCTGGTCGCCAGGGGCAACGAGATAGGAAGGAATATTGACCTTCTTCCCGTTGATCAGGAGATGACCGTGAGAAACGAGCTGACGGGCACCTGCACGCGACGGAGAAAATCCGCAACGATAAACAACGTTATCGAAACGCCTTTCGAGAAGCTTCACCAGGTTGTCGCCGGTAACACCTCGCTGGGCAACCGCTTTTTTATAATAGTTTCTGAACTGCTTTTCGAGGATACCATAAAGATATTTCATCTTCTGCTTCTCTCGGAGCTGCAGTGCATATTCCGACACTTTGCCCTTGCGGGACTGGCCGTGCTCGCCGGGAGCATACGGACGTCTTTCGAGATATTTTTCCGCCTTGGGAGAAAGCGCTATCCCTAACCTGCGTGATACTTTGGTAATTGAGCCTCTGAATCGTGCCATAGCAATTGCTTCATTGATAATTCTTGATAATAACCGTCAGACCCTTCTGCGCTTGGGCGGCCTGCAACCGTTGTGCGGCAGAGGCGTAATGTCGCGGATAGTCTTAACCTCCAGACCCGCGCCCTGAAGCGCCCTGATGGCGGCATCGCGACCCGCGCCGGGGCCTTTGATGAACACATCAACGTGGCGCATACCAAGGTCAAACGCTTCCTTGGCAGCCGCCTCGGAAGTGACCTGCGATGCGTACGGGGTATTTTTCTTGGAACCCTTGAAGCCGTTCTTGCCGGCGCTCGACCATGAGACCGTATTGCCGAGTGTATCGGTAATCGTCACCATGACGTTATTGAACGAAGCCTTGATATGGACGGTACCTTCTGGGGTAACCTTGACTTTCTTTTTTTCTTGCTCGCTGTTGCCATGAGTCTGTCGGTGTTTTATCTCTCTTGTTGCTTGATTGCTCCGGGCATTACTTCTTGCCTGCCTTCTTCTTGCCGGCAACCGTCTTGCGCTTGCCTTTTCTGGTACGAGCATTGGTACTGGTGCGCTGGCCGCGGACTGGAAGTGAACGGCGGTGGCGAAGACCACGGTAACATCCGATATCCATCAGACGCTTGATGGAGAGCTGCTGCTCAGCGCGAGCTTCACCCTCGACCGTGTACTCGTTACCGATAATTTCCCTGATGGCGTGCGCCTCTTCGTCACTCAGCTCGGAGATTTTCTTTTCAGGAGCGATGCCGGCTTTGGCGAGTATGTTCTTGGCGGATGTTTTCCCGATGCCATAAACATAGGTCAGGCCGATGACCGCATGCTTGTTCAATGGCAAATTAACCCCAGCTAACCTCATATTTTTTTCTCAAATCTGTTGATTGTTCCTGAAGATCACCCCTGGCGCTGCTTGTGGCTCGGATTCACCTTGCAGATCACAAATCGTTTTCCTTTGCGCTTGATAATCCTGCAGTGCTCGCAACGTTTTTTGATAGACGAATATATTTTCATGGTAAACCCCACATGCTATGATTGTCCGGTCTGTCCAAAATATGAAAAGGCATGTAATGTAATAAATACATCCTTAATAATCAACCGGATAAAGGACGATTATTTCTGTTTTTTACTTGTACCGATAGGTAATCCTGCCTTTGCTCAAGTCATAAGGCGAAATCTGAACCTTGACCTTGTCGCCGGGAAGGATTCGGATATAGTGCATCCTGATTTTGCCCGATACGTGAGCAAGCACTTCAAGACCGTTTTCAAGCTTGACCCTGAACTGTGCATTGGGAAGGGCTTCAAGAATTTCGCCTTCCACCTCGATTGATTCTTCCTTGGCCAATGTGTATCTCTCCGCTTTCTGATCGTTATGAATATGATTCTGATGCTTGCCCTGCCTGCGTTACTTCGTCAGGATTTCCGCCTGACCTTTCCCGATGGCGATGGTATGCTCAAAATGGGCTGAATAGCTTCCATCCTCGGTCACCGCGGCCCAGGCACCCCGCTTGCTGACCGCCCAGCGGGAACGCCCGAGCGCGATCATCGGCTCAATGGCCAGCGTCATTCCAGAACGAAGCTTCACCCCGGTATGAGGTCTTCCGTAATTCGGTACGGCCGGCTCTTCATGCAATTCGCTGCCGATGCCATGGCCAACCATATTCTCGATCACACTGTAGCCAAATGAGCGTGCATGCTTTTCAATTGCTGCCGAAATATCATGCAGGCGGTTTCCCTCGACGGCCTGCTCGATGCCAAGCTCCAGACACTCGCGGGTAACATCAACCAGTTGCCGCACCGCAGGATCGACCTCGCCGATGATGTACGTCCGCGCTGAATCTCCATGATAACCGCTCTTGTATACTCCGCAATCGACCGAGACGATTTCTCCTTCGCGAATGATGCGCTTTGCACTCGGCACACCGTGAACAACCTCCTCATCGATTGAAACGCAAAGCGTCGCCGGATAAGGAGTCACGCCAGACTCGCCCTTCGGAACGTAATTCAGAAAACTCGGTACAGCGTTATGATCTCTGATGAACTGCTCGGCAAGCTCGTCAAGGCGCTTGGTTGAAATACCAGGTCCAATCTCGCTCTCCAGCATGTCAAGCACGCGGGCGACCAGTCCTCCAGCCTCCCGCATCAGTTCTATTTCCCGTTCGCTCTTGATGGTGATCATGACCCGCCTCTTGCTTACCGGCGTCCTCGCGCCTTGGCCGTCTTCATGAATCCGTCGTAATGACGCATCATCAAGTGGCTCTCAACCTGCTGAAGCGTATCGAGTCCAACGCTGACGACGATGAGCAGGCTTGTGCCGCCGAAAAAGTGAGCGAACCCGGGAGTCACATTGGCGAACTTGGTCAGGAAGGTCGGCAAAACGGCGATTACTGCAAGGGCGATAGCACCTGGAAGGGTGATCCGGGTCAGAATGTTGTCGATGAACTCTTCGGTGCTCTTGCCGGGACGGACGCCCGGAATGAACCCACCCTGACGGCGCATCGTATCGGCAACCTCTTTCGGGTTGAAGGCGATAGCCGTATAGAAATAGGTGAAAAAGACGATCATCAGACCGAAGACGACTGCGTAAAACCATGAGTCGTAGGCGAACGCGGCCGCAACCTTTTGCATCGCCTCACTCTCGGGGAAAAACGAAAGGAAAGTGCTGGGCAGAAACATGATCGACTGGGCAAAGATGATCGGCATGACGCCCGCCGTGTTGATCTTCATCGGGATGTACTGCGTACCGCCGCCGTAAACCTTGCGGCCAACGACGCGTTTGGCATGCTGTACGGGAATCCTTCTCGTGGCGACGGTCAAGAGTACGACGATAGCCACAATGGCCACCATCACCGCCATAATAACGATCTCGACAATCCAGTTCTTGTTGCCAAACGAAACCGACTGGACTTCAGCAACCAGCGAGGCCGGGAACCTTGCCAAGATACCAATCATGATGATCAGCGATATGCCGTTTCCGATCCCTCGTTCAGTGATCAGCTCGCCAAGCCACATAACGAACACGGTGCTGGCAGTGAGAATAATGACCGCAGTGATGGTAAAGAAAAAACCCGGATCGGGCACAACCACCTTGCCGAACGATGATGGACTCGAAAGGTTGACACTCACGCCCCACGCCTGCAGCAACGCTATAAGAATCGTGCCGTAGCGAGTATACTGGTTGATCTTCTGACGCCCTTCTTCACCCTCTTTCTGGAGCTTCTGCACATAAGGAGTCACCGCGCCAAGCAACTGGATGATGATGGAGGCCGAGATGTACGGCATGATGCCAAGAGAAAAGATCGAGGCGCGAGCAAACGCGCCTCCAACAAACAGGTCAAACAGACCGAACAGGTCGTTTGAATGAGAGGTGGTTGCACTCGCTACCGCAGAGGCGTCAACCCCTGGGATGGTGATATGCGATCCCAGCCTGTAAACAAACAGAAGCAGGAGGGTATACAGTATACGCTGCCTTAACTCCGGGATTTTATTGATATTCCTGATACTCTCAGTAAGCTTCATGGCAGCTCATTCCCTGATTCAAGACTTGACCGATTTCTTCTCTTTCTTGACCTTGACAACTTTGGCTTTAGGAGTCAAAAGAGCCTCTTCAAACGGCAGACCGTTGACCTTGGCAGCCTCTTCGAGGGTGCGGTACGCTTTGACGATCTTGCCGCCAGCCTTGGTGATCTTCTCTTCGGCACTCTTGCTGAAGAAGTGTGCCGTGATGGTCACTGCTGAAGTAAGCTCACCGTTGCCGAGAACCTTGAAATACTCCTGGTTGCTGGCGTTGCACAGGTGCTTGAGATCGAGAACGCTGATCTCTTCGCCAACAAGCCCTTTCTCGATCCACATCTGGATCTGGGCGACGTTGATGCAAGCCACAGCCTTTCTGTTGGGCGGAGTAAAACCGAATTTCGGAAGCCTGCGGTAGATCGGCATCTGACCACCCTCGATGACCGGACGCTGGTAGCCGCTGCGCGACTGTTGGCCTTTGTTGCCCTTGCCCGCTGTCGTACCATTACCTGAACCGGGGCCGCGACCGACCCTTTTTCTTGCCTTGACTGCGCCTTTGGCAGGGCGGAGTGAACTTAAATCCATTGCTTTGATTCCCGACTGTCTTTATTGATTCTGTTAAAGCTCTTCAACCTTGACAAGGTGCTGGACGACGCGAATCTGCCCTCTCGTGCAGGCGTTGTCCTTGATTTCGACCTTGTGGTTCGGCCTTCCCAGACCGAGAGCCTTGATCGTATCTTTCTGCTTCTTGGTGCCGCCGATAACGCTGCGCACCTGGGTAACCTTTATCATTTTCTCGCTCATGATCACCTTGTCTCCTGTTTAGCTTTCAAATACCTCTTTCAGGCTCTTCGAGCGGCGCTCTGCCACATCGTTGGCGTCAGAGATGCTCTGAAGTCCCTTGATAGCTGCCTTGACCACGTTGTGCGGATTGGAGGAGCCGAGAGACTTGGTCAGAATATCATGGATGCCAGCCATTTCAAGCACGGCCCTGACTGCGCCGCCAGCGATCAGTCCGGTACCAGGGGTAGCCGGCTTCATCAGCACTTTGGCCGAACCGTATTTGGCGACAATCGGGTGGGGAATGGTTCCCTTGACGATCGGCACCTTGATGACATTCTTCTTGCCATCCTCTACGCCCTTGGCGATAGCGTCCTGAACTTCGTTCGCTTTTCCGAGTCCGTATCCAACATGACCTTCCTTGTCACCGACAACCACAATAGCGTTGAAACCGAAGCGCTTGCCGCCCTTGACCACCTTGGCGGTCCTGTTGATGTGCACCAGCTTCTCTTTCAGATTCAACTCACCGGGCTTGATATTCCTGTCAGATTTTTTCGACATGTACGTTCTCTCTTTGAAAAGTTTTAAAAGATCAGGCCTGCTTCACGGGCACCGTCGGCCAGGGCCTTGATGCGACCGTGATACCGGAATCCGTTTCTGTCGAAGACGACACTGGAAATACCCTGTGCAAGAGCCTTCTCGGCAATCTGCTTGCCGATCGCTGCACTCACCTCGGATTTGGTACCGGTAAGTCCGGCATTCTCTTTCGACATAGTCGATGCTGCCATGAGGGTCTTGCCGCTCTCGTCGTCGATCAGCTGCGCATAGATCTGTGAAAGACTCCTGAAAACGCACAGTCTTGGCCTTTCCTGGGTGCCACGCACGACAGCCCTGCTGCGTGCCTTGATTTTCTGCCTGCGGGCAGCTTTATCTACTTGGCTCATTATCTCTAACCGTATAAATGTTTTTTACCTGACTTGTTTCGCTCATGCGGCGCAACGGCTTACTTGCCGGCAGCCTTGCCTTCCTTGCGGCGGATGACTTCGCCTTCGTACTTGATACCCTTGCCGCGATATGGCTCCGGTTTCCTGAAGGAGCGAATCTTGGCGGCGATCTGGCCAACCAGAGCCTTGTCGATACCGCTGACAAGAACGGTGGTCGGATCCGGCACCTCAATCTTGATCTCGGCAGGAGCCTGGAAGTAGATCATGTGCGAGTATCCGAGGGTCAGCGCCAAGAGGTCACCCTTGAGCTCAGCGCGGTAACCGACGCCGGACATCTCGAGTTTGCGGGTGAACCCTTTGGTCACACCCTCGACCATGTTGCTCACCAGCATACGGTACAGACCGTGCATGGCACGAGCGCGCTTGCTGTCGTCTTTTCTCTGGACGGTCACGGCGCCATCGGCAACCGAAATGATAACTTCATCGACCAGAGCCTGGGAAAGCGCTCCCTTCGGACCGGTCACGTTGATCATATTCTCCTTGACCTCGACCTTAGCCTGATCAGCGAGCCTGATTGGCATTTTTCCTATTCTTGACATGGTAAACTGATGCTCTTTGGCTTATGAAATTAATAAATACGGAACAGCACCTCGCCACCGACGTTCTGCTCGCGCGCTTCCTTGTCGGTCAGGATGCCTTTCGAGGTCGAAAGGATGAACAGACCAAGCCCGCCGAGGTATCGCTTGATATCCTTGCCCTGATAAACCCTGCGGCCAGGTTTGCTGACCCGGCTAATCTCCTTGATGGCGTGCTGGCCATCCTGCATGTATTTCAGCTCGACACGAATGAAAGGGAACTGCTCGGAGGTGATCACCGTGTAGTTCTTGATGTATCCTTTCTCAAGAAGAAGCTTCGAGAGATTTTCCTTGACTCTGGTATAAGGAATATCGGTCGTCTTGTTTTTTGCACTACCGGCGTTTCTGATCCGGGTGATGAAATCGGCTATGGAATCCGTTACGGGCATGGCTCTAACAGTTGGTTACATTCGTAAATGAACAGACATCTTTCTCTTGGTCTCCGCAGGCGCGCTTACCAGCTCGCTTTTCTGACACCGGGAAGCTTTCCTTCGAGGGCCAGTTTGCGGAACATGTGGCGGCAAAGTCCGAACTTCTGGTAGTTGCCGCGGCCACGTCCGGTCAGGACGCAACGGGTGCGAACCCGCGTAGCTGAGCTGTCTCTCGGAAGCTTGCTCAGCGCCTGGTAATCGCCTGCCGCTTTCAGCTCCTCACGTTTAGCCGCATACTTTTCGACGAGCTTCTTCCTCTTTTCGTTTCGTGCAATGATGCTTTTCCTTGCCATCTTGGTACAGGGCTATGATTTATTGGTTCTTTTTCTTGAACGGCATGCCGAGCAGGCTGAGCAACTCGTAGGCCTCTTCGTCCGTTTTCGCGGAAGTGACGAAGCTGATATCCATACCGTTGATTCTCGGTACCTTGTCGATGTCGATCTCAGGGAAGATAATCTGTTCGCGGATACCTGCATTATAGTTTCCACGGCCATCGAAACTCGTGTCGCTCAGGCCACGGAAATCGCGGATCCTCGGCACAGCGACCGAAATAAAGCGATCCATGAACTCAAACATGATCTTGCGGCGAAGGGTAACGCGGCATCCGATAGCCTGTCCCTCGCGAAGCTTGAAGTTCGAAATAGCCTTTTTGGCCTTGCGAACCTGCGGCTTCTGGCCGGTGATCTGGCCAAGCTCTTGCATGGCGGTTTCGAGCAGCTTCGGCTCCTGTGCGGCTTCACCGACACCAATGTTCACCGAAATCTTCTCAAGGCGGGGCACCATCATGATGCTCTTGTACTTGAATCGCTCCATCAGTTTCGGAACGACGGTCTCACGGTAGTAAACCTCAAGGCGGGCAGGCATTGCAACTTCCTGCTCTACACTCTCTTTTTTTGACATCTTTGCTTGTAATTTTTCACAGGATGGTCTTGGTCATCCTGCCTTTTAACGAAATCTCTCTCAGCTCTTCTTGACGTTCGAGGCATGAATCGGAAACTCGCGCTCGATGATCGATCCCTGGGGCGTTCCCTGGGTCGGACGCATGTGGCGCTTCCGGATGTTGACGCCCTCGACAATCACGCGGCCTTTCTGAGGGAACACTTTCAGGACTTTGCCTGACTTGCCCTTGTCGTTACCGGCAATGACCGTTACCTCATCGTTTTTCCTGACGTGGAGCTTGACCTTTTTGATACCAGTTTTCATGATTGACCTGTATGATAGTAATTCTTGAACGTGAGCGGGAGACGGGACTCGAACCCGCGACCAACAGCTTGGAAGGCTGTGACTCTACCAGCTGAGTTACTCCCGCTGATCGGCTCTCAGAGAACCTCTGGAGCCAGCGAAACGATCTTCATATATTTTTTGTCGCGAAGCTCGCGTGCCACCGGGCCAAAAATACGGGTACCTCTCGGCTCGCCCTGTGCGTTGAGCAGCACGACAGCATTTTCGTCAAACCTGATATAGGAGCCATCCTTTCTTTTCTGCTCCTTGACGCACCTGACCACAACTGCCTTGCAGACATCTTTTTTCTTGACGACGCCACCAGGAACCGCAGCCTTGACCGATACCATGATCTGGTCCCCAAGCGCGGCATAACGCCTGCCGGTACCACCGAAGACATGAATGCACCGTACTTTTTTCGCTCCGCTATTATCGGCGACAACCAGATTAGTTTCTTTCTGGATCATCCTGCATTAACCCCTTTAAATGATAGTGAATCCGTTACTTGGCCTTTTCGACGATTTCAACAAGCCGGCAACTCTTGTTCTTGCTGAGCGGCCTGCATTCGGTGATCCTCACCAGATCGCCGACACCGGCCTCATTGTTCTCGTCGTGAGCCATCAGACGGGTTGTCTTCTTGAAGTACTTCTTGTAGACCGGATGCTGAACCCTGCGCTCGACGGCAACAACGATACCCTTATCCATGCTATCGCTTACAACCTTGCCCAACCAGCTCTTTTTTCTGCCCCTTGTTTCAGCTCTACTTGACATTGCTGCGTTGTCCATTTGTTATTCTTCTTGTTGAAACCGGTTATTGTTTACTGACGCACCCACTTGTCAGGCGTTGCTTTTTTCCTGCCTGTCGATCTGGGTGAGCCTGGTTTTCATCCGGGCGATATCCCGCTTCGAATTACGGAACACCATCGGGTTCTGCGCCGGTTCGATCGCCTGGTAAAAGTTGAGATCGGCCAGTCTGTTTTCGAGCTCTTCAATCTTTGAGAGGAGCTCTTTCTTGTCCATAGCCGCTATTTCATAGTTTTTCATAATACGCTTCTCTGGCGGTTAGATTGCACGTTATCCTTCGTAATCTGGCCTGACGATGAACTTGGTTTTGATCGGCAGCTTCTTTGCAGCAAGCCTGAACGCTTCGACAGCGACTTCGCGCGGCACACCATCAGCCTCGAACATCACGCGGCCCGGCCTGACGACGGCAACCCAGAACTCCGGTGAACCTTTACCGGAACCCATGCGGGTTTCCGCAGGCTTCTTGGAAACCGGCTTGTCAGGGAAAATCCTGATCCAGATTTTTCCGTCCCTCTTCATATAACGGTTCATAGCGATGCGAGCGGCTTCGATCTGGCGGCTGGTGATCCATGCCGGCTCCATAGCCTTCAGGCCGAAGGAGCCAAACGTCACCGCTGTTCCACGCTGGGCGTTGCCCTTCATGCGGCCACGCTGCGTCTTTCTGTATTGAACCCTCTTTGGCATTAACATACCGGCAACTCCATTCTCAGTTTCAAATTATATGGTACTTGTGTCAGGTCAGGCTTTCTTGGCCGGACGGCGGCGGCGCTTGGCTCCACGAGCATCGCCACGTCCACCTCTGCCACGGGAATCACCACGGCGTTCCTGCATTTTCTTCATCTCTTCCTCTTCGATGGCATCGAGCCTCTGAACGAGAACCTCGCCCTTGTAAACCCAAACCTTGATACCGATAGCACCGGCGATGGTGTGAGCGGTCACGCTTGCGTAATCGACATTGGCACGGAGCGTGTGAAGCGGAATCTTGCCCTCTTTGTACTGCTCTGCCCGGGCGATTTCAGCGCCGCCAAGACGGCCTGCGCAACGAATCCTTACGCCTTCAGCGCCTGCCCTCATAGCCTGCTGGATCGCCATCTTCATGGCGCGGCGGAAAGAGACGCGATTTTCGAGCTGGTAAGCGATATTCTCGCCGATGAGCTGCGCTTCGATCTCCGGCTTGATCACCTCGACGACGTCGATCTTGACCTCTTTGCCGGTGATGCGGGTCAGCTCCTGGGAAAGGTTGTTGATCTCTTCACCCTTGCGGCCAACGACAGCACCCGGACGAGCCGCATAGATATTGATCTTGATATGCTTGGTTGTGCGCTCGATAACAATCTTGGCAATACCGGCCTTCTCTTTTTTCAGCCTTGCCTGGACGTAGTTGCGGATAACCTGATCCTGCTTGATCTTTTCGGCGATAACCGGTCCGTCATCGTACCAGCGGGAAGTCCAGTCTTTGATGATTCCCAGTCTGAATCCAGTTGGATTTACTTTCTGACCCAATGCTATCTCCTTGTTTTATTTGGTTACCTTGTTCTCAACCTTGTCCACGACGATGGTCAGGTGATTCGAGCGCTTGCGAATCCTGTAGGCGCGGCCCATCGGAGCCGGCAGGAGCCTCTTGAGCGAAGGACCTTCATCGACGAAGATCGCTTTGACGAACAGCTCGTTATCGCTGAGCCTTTCGTCAGGATTGAGCTGCGACCAGTTCGCCACAGCCGATTTGAGCGTAACCATCACGTTACGGGAAGCGCTTTTGGTGGAGTTGTGCAGGATGGCTTTCGCCTGATCGACCTGCTTGCCACGAACAAGGCCGGCCACGAGCCGCATTTTTCTGGGCGACGTCGGTGTATGCCGTAAAATTGCTTTAGCTTGCATGATATCTCTTACCTTTCCGCGTTATTCAGATTATTTTTTCCTGGGTGCCGAACCGCCCTTTTCAGCCTTGCCGCCCGCATGGCCGCGGAACAACCTGGTTGGAGCAAATTCGCCAAGTTTGTGGCCAACCATGTTTTCGCTGACGTACACCGGCACATGGGTCTTGCCGTTATGAACCGCTACGGTGTGACCGACAAAGTCAGGAGAGATCATCGAGCTTCTCGACCAGGTCTTTACAACCTTCTTCTCACCTTTGCTGTTCATATCAAGGATCCGCTTTTCCAGCTTGAATTCGATGAACGGGCCCTTTTTCAATGATCTTGGCATAATTCTCTCTGCTTGTTGTTTATTACAGCAATGTTACTTGGCTTTTCTGCCGCGAACGATCAGCTTCGTCGAGGCTTTTTTCTTGTTTCTGGTCTTCTGACCCTTTGCAAGCTGACCCCATGGCGACTTCGGATGCTTGCGGCCACCACCGGACTTCGATTTACCTTCACCACCGCCCATCGGGTGATCGACCGGGTTCATGGCCATACCGCGGGTCTGGGGACGAATACCGAGCCAGCGGCTGCGTCCTGCTTTACCGAGGCTGATGTTCTCGTGCTCAGCATTTCCAATAACGCCGATAGTTGCGCGGCACTCGATGCGAACTTTCCTGATTTCACCTGACGGCATCTTCAGGGTTGCGTAGTTGCCTTCACGAGCGGCAAGCACGGCATATGCGCCGGCTGACCTTGCCATCTGTCCGCCTTTTCCGATCTTCAGCTCAATATTGTGTACATCGGAACCGATCGGGATGTTTTTCAGCGGCATGGTATTGCCAACCCTGATATCCACCTTTTCGCCGCTCTCGACTCGGTCGCCGACCTTCAGATTTTTGGGAGCGAGAATATAACGCTTTTCTCCGTCAACATAATGAAGAAGTGCAATCCTTGCTGATCGGTTCGGGTCATATTCGATCGCGGCAACTTTTGCAGGCACGTTGTCCTTGTTGCGCTTGAAATCGATGATACGGTAGAACCTCTTGTGACCGCCGCCCATGTGGCGAGAGGTCACGCGACCGTTGCTGTTGCGTCCTCCGGTCCTCTTGATCGGCACAAGAAGGCTTTTCTCGGGAGCACTCTTGGTGATCTCATCGAAACCTGCATATGAGGCGAACCTCGTGCCCGGAGTAACCGGCGCTAATTTCCTGACTGCCATCGTACTATTTATCTTATCCAGTTGATAATCTTATTTCTCGCTCTTTTCAGCCGGCTTGGCATAGTAATCGATCGTCTGGCCGTCGCCAAGGGTCACGATCGCTTTTTTCCAGTCGCTCTTCTTGCCGGCGATGAGTCCTTTGCGGGTGTACTGACGCTTTGACTTGCCGAGGCAGTTGATGGTGCGGATGGAAACGACATCGACACCGAACTTCTCTTCGACGGCTTTCTTGATATCGAACTTGTCGGCATCCATCTTGACCTGGAACACATACTGGCCTTTTTGCTCGGTAAGTTTCGTGCTCTTTTCAGTCAGCCACGGCCGCAGCAACGGGTTTTTCATTGCAATCTTCTCCTTTTTACTGGCAAACGGTAATTACCCTAATGTTTCTTCTATTTTCTGCAGGGCGGCCTTCTGGAAGAGCACGGCCTGGCTGTTGAGAATATCGTAGGTCGAAGCCTGATCGGCGACCATGATGTTGAGTTTCTCGATGTTTCTGCCGGAGATGCTGACCACATTGTCGTGATGCGGCATCATGAGCAGGGTCTTCTTTTCTGCAAGACCAAGATTTTTAAGCATATCGGCAACCGGACGGGTCTTGATCGCCTCAAAACTGAAATCCTCGACCACAACGATCTGACCGGCAGCGGCCTTGGCACTCAGCGCCGAACGGCGGGCAAGCTGCTTGACCTTGCGGTTGACCTTCTGCTCGTAGGTGCGAGGCTGTGGGCCGAAAATAGTGCCACCGCCGACCATGAGGCCGGAGCGGGTTGAACCCTGGCGAGCATTACCGGTGCCTTTCTGGCGAAACGGTTTCTTGCCGCCACCGCGAACTTCGGCGCGGGTTTTGGCTTTATGGGTGCCCTGGCGGCGATTGGCAAGAATTGCCTTCACATCCAGGTACATAGCATGTTCAGAAACTTCAACGGCGAAAATCTCATCGTTCAGCGTAACCACTTCACCGGTTTCTGCGCCTTTTATATTGAGCACTTTTAATTCCATGTTCTCTGCACTCACCGTTTACTTGGTTTTTGAAACAATCTTGACATAGGAGTTCTTCGGGCCGGGCACAGCGCCTTTGACGACGATGAGATTCGACTCGGGCATCACCTTGACGATCACGAGATTCTGAACCGTCTTGTTCTCTCCACCCATTCTGCCAGCCATTCTGGTGCCCTTGAAGGTTCTCGAAGGATCGGACGAACCGCCAACCGAACCCGGAGCCCTGAGCCTGTCGGACTGACCGTGCGTTCTGGAGCCGCCACCGAAGTTGTGACGCTTGACGACACCGGCAAAACCTTTACCCTTGGTGACACCGAGCACATCAATCTTATCGCCTTCCTTGAAGACATCGACGGGCACGGTAGCGCCAGCTTCGAGTTCCCCGGCAATCAGGCTCTTGCTGACTTCGGACAGAATGTATCCGGGATTCTTGCCAGCTTTTTTGTAGTGGCCTGCCAGAGGCTTGGAGACCTTTTTTTCATCACGCTCGCCAAAGCCGAGCTGATAGGCTTCGTAGCCATCTTTTTCCGTGCTCTTTACCTGAGTCACATAACACGGTCCGGCCTGAATCACCGTACAGGGAACAGCTTCACGTTTATCATTGTATAAACGGGTCATGCCGATTTTTTTCCCGAGAATCGCACCCATATCCGATTAGCTTTTCTATTTACTTTAAAACACTTTATGACTTGATTTCCACATCAACGCCGCTCGGAAGCTCAAGCTTCATGAGCATATCGATCGTTCTTGCCGTCGGGTTGATGATCTCGATCAACCTCTTGTGCGATGAAAATGCGAACTGCTCACGAGATTTCTTGTCCACGTGAGGTGAACGGTTGACCGTATAAACATGAGTTTTCGTGGGCAGCGGAATGGGGCCAAAAATGATGGCATCCGTCTGCTTGACCACATCGATAATCTTTAAAGCCCATTTATCAACGAGGCTATGGTCGTACGACTTGAGCTTGATCCTGATCTTTTGCTGAACAGCCACTGGTCTATCCCTGTTTCGATGGTTTCAATAAAAAAGGGGCGAGTGCGATGGCTCGCCCCGGGATAACAATCAATCGATCACTCGACGATCTTGGTTACCGAACCGGCACCAACCGTACGGCCGCCTTCGCGGATAGCGAACCTGAGGCTCTCTTCCATGGCGATAGGAGCGATCAGCTCGACATCGACGGAGAGGTTGTCACCAGGCATAACCATTTCGACACCCTCAGGAAGGGTCACCGAACCGGTAACGTCGGTAGTTCTGAAGTAGAACTGCGGACGGTAGCCATTGAAGAACGGAGTGTGACGACCACCCTCTTCCTTCTTCAGGATGTAAACCTCAGCCTTGAACTTGGTGTGCGGGGTGATCGAACCTGGCTTAGCAATAACCATGCCGCGCTCAAGCGCATTCTTGTCAACACCGCGGAGAAGCAGACCTGCGTTGTCACCAGCCTGACCTTCATCGAGAGTCTTCTGGAACATTTCGATACCGGTAACAACTGATTTTGCGGTCGGCTTGATACCGACGATCTCGACTTCGTCACCAACCTTGATGCGGCCCCTCTCAATACGGCCAGTACCAACGGTACCGCGACCAGAGATGGAGAACACGTCTTCAACCGGCATCAGGAACGGCTTGTCAACGTCGCGGACAGGCTGCGGAATGTAGCTGTCAACGGCATCCATGAGCTCCATGATCTGCTTCTCGCCTTCGGGATCACCATTGAGAGCAGCAAGAGCGGAACCTTTGATGATCGGAATATCGTCGCCAGGGAAACCGTACTCGGTAAGGAGCTCACGAAGCTCCATCTCGACCAGCTCGAGAAGTTCCGGATCAGCAATATCAACCTTGTTCAGGAAGACGACCAGCGCAGGAACGTTCACCTGACGGGCAAGCAGGATGTGCTCACGGGTCTGGGGCATCGGGCCGTCGGTACCGGCAACGACGAGGATAGCGCCGTCCATCTGGGCAGCACCGGTAATCATGTTTTTGATATAGTCAGCGTGACCGGGGCAGTCGATATGAGCGTAGTGACGGTTTGCGGTCTGATATTCGACGTGTGCCGTCGAGATGGTGATACCGCGCTCTCTCTCTTCCGGAGCCTTGTCGATGTCACCAAACTCACGGAAAGCGGCCATGCCCTGCTTGGCGAGAACGCTGGTGATTGCGGCGGTAAGAGTGGTTTTACCGTGGTCAACGTGACCGATTGTACCAATATTTACGTGGGGTTTATCCCTCTTGTATGACTCTTTAGCCATAACTCTTCTCCCTGTCGGTTATCTGTTTAGTGATGCGGTGATGAAAAACTGTTATTCGGAATCCTTGCCAACCCTCTTCTCTTGCAGTGCTTCGGCGATGTTGCGAGGAACCTCGCGATAGCTCTCGAACTCCATCGAGTAGTTCGCGCGGCCTTGGGTCATGGAACGCAGATCAGTCGAGTAGCCAAACATTTGAGACAGCGGCACTTTTGCGCTGACAAACTGGGCACCAGCACGCTGGCCCATACCTTCGATGTGACCGCGACGTCCCGAGAGATCGCCCATCACATCGCCCAGATACTCTTCCGGAGTGATGACCTCGACCTTCATGATCGGTTCGAGCAGTACCGGATTGGCCTTCTTGGCCGCTCCCTTGAAGCCGATTGAACCTGCGATCTTGAAAGCCATTTCTGAAGAGTCAACCTCGTGGTATTTACCGTCGATCAGCGCGACCTTGATATCCTGCATCGGGAAGCCGGCGACGACACCGTCTTTCATTGCCTGCTGGATACCTGCGTTGACTGCGGGAATATACTCTTTCGGAATCACGCCGCCCTTGATCTCATCGACAAACTCATAGCCTTTGCCCTCTTCGAGCGGCTCAACCCGGAGCACAACCAGACCAAACTGACCTTTACCGCCAGACTGGCGAACAAACTTGCCTTCGTATTCAACCGTACCGCGAATGGTTTCGCGATAGGCAACCTGCGGCTGACCGACGTTGGCCTCGACCTTGAATTCGCGCTTCAGACGGTCAACCAGAATTTCGAGATGAAGCTCACCCATACCCGCGATAAGCGTCTGACCGGTCTCCTCATCAGTTTTCACCCTGAAGGTCGGATCCTCTTCGGCAAGCTTGGCAAGAGAAATGCCGAGCTTGTCATTATCCGCCTTGGTTTTCGGCTCGACCGCGATCTCGATGACGGGCTCAGGGAACACCATTTTTTCGAGTACGATAGGCTTGTTTTCGTCGCAGAGCGTATCACCGGTTCTCACATCCTTGAGACCGACGGCAGCAGCGATGTCACCTGCATACACAGCATCACGCTCTTCACGCTTGTTGGAGTGCATCTGCAGAACGCGACCAACACGCTCTTTTTTGCCGGTAATCGAGTTGAGCACGTAGCTGCCGGCATTGAGCACGCCTGAATAGACACGGAAGAAGGTCAGCTTGCCGACGAAAGGATCGGTCGCAATCTTGAAAGCAAGCGCAGCGAACGGCTCCTCGTCTTTCGGCTGACGGACGATCGGCTCTTCGGTTCTCGGATCGTGGCCCTCCACTTCACCATCATCGACCGGCGAAGCCAGGTAATCGATCACGGCATCAAGCATGAACTGCACGCCCTTGTTCTTGAAGGACGAACCGCAGAGCACCGGAATGATGGTCACGTTCAGGGTCGCCTGGCGAAGCACGGTGCGGATCTCCTCTTCAGTAATCTCCTCACCGTTCAGATATTTTTCAAGAAGGGTTTCGTCGAGCTCGGAGACAGCTTCAAGCATGTTGATGCGCCAGGTGCGAGCTTCGTTTTCAAGATCGTGCGGAATATCAACTTCGGTGTAGGTGCTACCGTCTTCCTTGTCGTAGATAATCCCCTTCATGCGGATCAGATCGACAAAGCCGGCGAAGATCTCGCCCTGGCCGATCGGAATCTGAATCGGTACCGGGTTGGCGCCGAGACGCTCACGAATAGCCTTGACAGTCTCAAAGAAGTTCGCGCCGACGCGATCCATCTTGTTGACATAGGCGATCCTCGGAACACCATACTTGTTAGCCTGACGCCAGACGGTTTCAGACTGAGGCTCAACACCCCCTACAGCGCAGAACAGCGCAACCGCTCCATCGAGCACGCGAAGGGAACGCTCCACCTCGACCGTGAAGTCGACGTGGCCAGGAGTATCGATAATATTGATCCTGTGATTGACACCGGCGTAATTGCCGTATTTCGGAGTCCAGAAACAGGTTGTCGCAGCGGAGGTAATCGTGATACCACGCTCCTTCTCCTGCTCCATCCAGTCCATGGTGGCGCCACCTTCGTGCACCTCACCCATCTTGTGCAGGCGACCCGTGTAATAGAGAATCCTCTCTGTAGTCGTGGTCTTGCCCGCATCGATGTGGGCCATGATACCAATATTCCTGACTTTATCTAACGCAACCTGCCGTGCCATAAATCGATCGTTTTTAAGTAATTCCTTCTTGCCTACAGACTCAGAACCTGAAGTGAGCAAATGCCTTGTTTGCCTCAGCCATACGATGCACCTCGTCGCGCTTCTTTACCGAAGCACCCTGCTCGTTGGAAGCATCGAGCAACTCAGCAGCGAGCTTCTCGGCCATCGAACGACCCCCACGACGAGTGGCAAACTGCTTGATCCAGCGGAAAGCCAGCGCGGTTCTCCTGGAAGCCGGAACCTCCATCGGAATCTGGTAGGTAGCACCACCAACCCTTTTGCTGCGAACCTCGACCAGCGGAGCGACATTGCCCATCGCCTTGCGGAAAACCTCAAGAGCATCGCCACTCTCAACCTTGTTCGCAATAATATCAAAAGCGTCATACACGACTTTGGTCGCCACAACCTTTTTGCCATCAAGCATGATTGCATTGATCAGGCGAGCAACCGTCTCATCATTGTAACGAAAATCGCCGCCGCGCAGTCCGTATCCGGAACTCTTTTTTGCCATTATAATCCGAGTTAAGATTCAGTTTTATTTCTTCTTTGCAGGAGCAGCACCGGGCTTCGGAACCTTGGCTCCGTACTTGGAGCGACTCTGCTTGCGGTCAGCGACGCCCGACGTATCGAGTGAGCCGCGAACGATATGGTAACGGACACCAGGAAGATCCTTCACCCTTCCACCACGGATCAGCACAATGGAGTGCTCCTGGAGGTTATGACCCTCGCCCGGAATGTAAGCCGTCACCTCAATCTTGTTGGACAGCCTGACACGAGCGACCTTGCGAAGCGCGGAGTTCGGCTTTTTTGGGGTAGTCGTGTAGACACGGGTGCAAACACCCCTTTTCTGAGGGCATTTTTCCAGAGCCGGTGAGGCGGTCTTTGACGCCTTCATACTTCTTCCGTGCCTGATAAGCTGCTGAATCGTCGGCATACAGTAAACTCTTTTCTATTTCGTTTGAGACTTTCGATGAAAAATCATTCAGGGAAAACCATAAGGACGACCAAAGTAAAAGAATTACCTCAAAAAACAAAATCTCATCTATCGTTTTTTTGACTTACCGGCCTTTTTTATCCATTTTTATCGGCTGCCAAACCCGAATAAGATTAAATTGAGCACTTCTCATCTGCTGAATACCAGGCAAACCCTGCCATGTGAAGTTTTTTTCTATTGGGACTGAATCCGGTTTGCGCCGTTTCCTGAAATCCATTCTTCCCCCTCACGAGCCTTGTGCAACCAGCGCTCTGGAGCGATCACGCTCCGGGAACGATGCCAGTCAAAAAAAATCGTAGATTGAGCAAAACGGAACGAGGCGCGCGCAATGGGACCACGGCCTTCCGAAACCTGAGACATGAAACGATGATTATTTCGAAAGAGGCCGTCACCCTCATCCATACCGACACGCACATCGCCGGAATACCAGAACCGAAGCTTTTCAAAACCCTTGCCGACGAGGAAAAAAAGAGAGCTGATCGATTCCGTTTCGACAGCGACCGCCACAACTTCGTGCTCCGCAGAGGTCTCCTCCGGCTACTGCTTGGCGAGACCTTCAGCATTGAACCGTCCCTGATCCGGTTCTCCAGCACGCAGGTCGGAAAGCCGTTTATCACCTTCCCCGAAAACACCGGTCTCTACTTCAACCTCTCCCATTCTGGCCGCCAGATTGTCTATGCTTTTTCAAGACACCCCGAAACAGGAATTGATATCGAAAGAATACGGGCGGTGGATGACATCGATCTGCTCGCCCGCAAATACTTCTCCGCCGAGGAGTATGCGATCATCGTCAACCTGCCTACCCGCGAAAAAAACAAGGCGTTCATCCGGATATGGAGCATCAAGGAGGCGCTGATCAAAGCCAGCGGATGGCCTCTCGAACACGGCCTTGCCGCCTTCGATGTCGCCACGCAGTACCGCATGAACCGCTTCAAGGTGCCATTCGGAGCTAACCGGAGCCTCACCTGCATCACGCCCGTGTTCGACTACATGTGTGGCTTTGCCACCGCTCTGGCCATCCAGCTCGACAATAACGAAGCACTGAACCTTCGCCGCTACTCGCTGCAAAACGGCGAGTATATCGAACTGTGAACAGCTTACCGACTGCCCACTACGAGTCAGACCAGCAGCGCATCCGCTCCCGTGGAACTTTTCAAATCACTGACAAAAGAGTACCTTTGAAAAGTAAAGGGAAAAACCCTTACGGGTGTCGCAATACTTTCTGCCACGAGAATTCCTTACGGCACAGGAATGATGAAGCGCAGAAGCCCGCCCCCCCAAACCCCGATCGGGACGATTTTGAATTGACCCCTTGAAGGTGGTGTCCCGAAAAACAGCTCCAGCCATGAGAAAAGCCGTACTCATATGGCATCTTGTCTGCTGGCTTGCCGTGCTGCAAGGTCTTGCGAAAACTGCTGTTGCCGTCCCGAATCCGGCACTGACCGACGCATTGAGCACAGGTCGCATGCCACCCACTTCTGCCACATCCACTCCCCCCCCCCAGATTGAGGGTGCCTCACTGGAGCGCCGGCCCCAAATCGAGGGGCGGCGTCCCATCCTGATCACCGTACCTTTACTAACCGGCTTGTCGTTGGACGATGCCCGGACAACGCTTCTTGATGCTGACTTGCAGGTCGGCCAGATCACCAGCGCCGAATCCAGATATGAACCCGGCACCGTCATCCAACAATCGCCCGAGGCAGCGACAAGAGTTCGACGCAGCACCCCGGTCGCACTGGTCATTGCCAACCCCATCATGATTTTTGTACCTCCGGTAACCAACAGGCCGATGAAGGATGCCCGGTCGATACTCTCGAACGCTGGCTTGCAGATCGGCACAGTCACCGCCGTCGAATCCGACAACGAACCCGGCATCGTGCTCGAACAATCACCTGAAGCCGGTTCGCGAGCCCCGCGCGGTTCATCGGTTTCGCTGGCAGTCTCAACCCCGAGAATGGTCAATGTCCCCCCGGTCGTCGGGCTTGAACTGGCCGCAGCCCGCGAGGTGCTCGAGCGCTCCGGTTTGGTGCCGGTCACCGATGCCATGCACAGCCAGAACGACCAAGCTCTCGTCACCAGCCAGAATCCCGAACCGTCCAGCACTGTCCGGAGAGGCTCGTCGGTTGTACTGACGCTAAGAGCTGTCGCCGAACCGCCAGCAATTGAGCCACCATCTCCACCCGCGCTCACGCCACTTCCATGGACAGCTATCATAACTGGCGCGGCGGCAATCACCATCCTCGCCGGAGCCCTTCTTTTCATGCGAAGCATCCGCACAAAACCGGCTCCACCCGCAAGAGAGCCTCACGTATCCATCCGTGAAAAGCTCGACTACGGAACCCAGCAAGTACAGGCCACCGGAAACCCCGAGAAAGCGCCAACGATTTCGATAACGGTCCGTGCAGACCAGGGCGACCAGGAAATCCGCCCGTCATAACAACGGAAACACCAGATCGATCCGGAGAAAACCATGCAGACACGTACACTCGTCGATTTTTTCGGCAATATGAACCGCGACGCATCCCCGTTCGACACGCTTCAGAAAAAGCGGGTGTTTGAAGAGCTGCGCAAAAACCTGCCCACTCAAGAGCATGCCCTCAACTGGAAGCCTGTCTGGAACAGCGTTGTCGATCATGTCGGCAAACTGCTCGATATCGACCTGGCGGAAATCATGCTGCGAGCCTGGAAAAACTATTTCGATCTCTCAAAATATGCCGATACCGAAACCTACCCGCCAGACCGCTCCTACCTCGAACCGCTGATCGAGCACACTATTTCATCCAGGCACAAACCGGAAATCGAGATCAAAATCGACCAGATCATCTCCAAAACCATCGCCTTCGACATCTCGATTCAGCTGAATCTCAAGGGATTCACGCTTGAGATAACCGGCGGGAAAATCATGAAGATTCACACAGGAGAGTGCAGTGGAAAAGGAAGCGTCAAATGCCTCGACGTAACGCTTCTTGAAAAAGCGCTCGGAACAATAACGTTACCAGGAATTATCGATCTCGGCGAAGGCATTCCGGTGAGGCAAACGTGACCCGGTTGCAGCTTTCCAAACCCTTCACACCACAAGGATGGGTGCACTCAGAGAGACTATGCAATGGGAAAAAAGGCTTGTAAAAACGGGCTCTAGAAGCGAGCCTCTTTTTATCTGAAGCTGCCCCCGGTCTATACCACTGCCTTCTCGATAGCTGCAAAGTCGAGACCTTTGGGCATGACAAAGAGGCACGATCCGCAGCTTCGTTTCGCCCACAGCTCGCCGAGGTCACGTTTCTCGGTCGAATCGTCATTGCTCCATGCGTTTTCGGATTTGTACTCAACCACGAGGAAGCGGCCATCCTTGAGTTTGCAGACGAAATCGGGGTAGAATTTGTCCGTGGCGGTCTGCAACCAGAAGGAGTGCAACGGTCGGCGTTCGATGTTCCGCGCCCAGAACTCCACCTCCGCCATCCGGTCGAGAAACACCGCGCACCGCTCCTCCTCGCCGTTCATCGCGCCGATTTCGTGATAGTAGTGCTTGCTGAACAGGTGCGCTCCCTGATAGCGTGTATTGTAGGGATACTCGTGCGGTTTGAACACAAAACAGGCCTCCGGCGTCACGACGAGAGGCGTTGCGCACTCCGGCAGCAGGAATGTCTGGTACGACTGTAACCACTGGCGCTTGCGCAGGGCATCGATCTTTTCGGCGATTTTCTGCCGAAGCGTGTACTTGTCGCCGATCAGTTGGGCAAGCGTGAAGCCTCGCTGGTCGATGAGGTAGTGAATGACGCCAGTCAGATACGGCCCGCTCTCGGAGGGGAAAATATCCTGCCGATTCGGAAGATTCTTGTCGATCCAGTTAACCAGTTGCGCGACCGATTGCCGCCCCTCGTCAAGGAGCAGGCTCAACTGATGGTGCAGCGTATCGACGAATCGCACCGACAATTGCCCGCGACTGGAAATGTCGATCTCGGCAAGCTTGCCGTCGAAGCGCTTTGCCGAATACTCATTTTCACTCAATTCCGGCAAGCATTTCGACAGCCGCAGCGGCACCTCGCGAAAATGGGTCTCCTCGAACGGCTCGAACAGATTGCCCTGCCAGACGGCAAGTACCGACACCGCAAACGGCTCGAAGCGCTCCGCCGGAGTGGCCGCCTGCTTCTTCAGGTATCTCCGGGATTTCCGGCAGATCGTCTCAACCCCGGCTTTGGCCTCGGAGGAGTCGAAACACTCCTGCAACGCCTTCATCTCCCGGTCATCCATCTCGCCGGTGAAGACGAGCGCTTTCGCTTCGGGATCGAACGACACTTTCTTGCGGACAACCTCCGGCAACTGCTCCAGCTTCGGAGCTTCGCCGACCACTTCGCGCGTCTCGAAGAAGAGATCGAAGCGCCCCTGTTCGTTCGTCGGCATACTCGCGATCAGCTCTTTGGCCTCCTGCCGGTTGAAACCGTTCTGCACGAGCGCGTCCTGCAACGCCCGCACCGCATCGACGAAATCCGCCGAAGCCGCAAAAGCATACGCCATGTTCAGGTCGTCGCGCACCTTCCGCCTCGCCGCTGGCAGACGCATCACCCTGCCAAGAATCTGCTCGACCGCCGTCGATGAGCGCATCTCGGCCACGGAACAAAGCACGTAGGCGAAGGGGCAGTCCCACCCCTCGCGCAATGCCTGCACGGTGATGCTGTAGCGCACCGGGCACGAGGTATCGGCAAGATCGATTCCGTCGATCTCCCGGCCGCTGCCGGTCGCGCGTCGAATCTGCTCTTCAGGAATATCGAAATCTTCGATCAGGCACCGCTCCACCACCTCGACCGTCAGCGTCTCGTGCGTCTGGCTTTTCGGCTGCGCCTGAACGAGCATGATTGGGCGGATATACTCGCCCGTAACCTGCCGCTCCAGAGCCGCCTCCTGTTCGAGATGCCGCCTGAGCGCAATGGCGTCGGCGAGCAACTCCTTCCAGTTCGGACGGGTTTCGAGCTGTATCGGCATTTTTATCATATGATCGGCCTTCAGCTCGGCGGCGGAAACCGAACAGAGCACGTTGCTCGCATTGTTTTCAGCGGCGGGCGTCGCCGTGAACTCGATGATACAGGAGGGGCTGAACCGCGCCAGCGTCTCGAACGAGAGCGACGTGCGGGCGTTGTGCGCCTCATCGACGATCACCACCGGATGGTGCATTTTGAGAAGGTTGGCCAGCGACTGCGCCGGCTGGCCGTTTTCGTAGCAGGCGAGCTGGCTTGCAAGCGCCGGATCGAGCGCGGTGAAGTGACCCATCAGCGCCCCCGACTGCTCATAGACCTTGCGCCCTTCGGTATCGTCCACACGGAACGCCTGCATGGTCGAAACGATGATCGTCGCATTGGCGGCAACTGTCGGGCGGCGGACGACAAGCGCCTCCTGAATCGAGAGCACCTCGACCGAGGGCAGCGCCGCTTCGAGCGCCTGCCGGTAGGGATGCTTGCAATTCCTCAGCGCCTTGAGCGTCTGTTCCTTGATGACATTGGATGGCACGAGCCAGAGCACCACCGGCGCGTCGGTGTGCAGCAAATCCTTCGCCGCCGTGCCAACCGAGTGCGCCGCCAACAATCGTCTTGCCGCCGCCGGTCGGAATGCGCAGGCAGACGTAGGGTAGGCCCGGCAGTTCCGCCACCGCCCGGTAGGGAATCCCGGAACCGAACGACTGGCGCGTAACGCTGTAAAATGCTGTATCGACGTTCTCGTGTTGCTGGCAGGCCACGAAATAGTCGCTCAGCATATCGAGCGCGCGCCGCTGGTAATCCTTGAGGGTCATCATGATTGCCTCACTTCGTAAGGAATCTGCCTGAACACGATGTTCTCGCTCGCGAGCCGCATCGGGCTGAGCAGGCATCCGTTGCCGTAAACGATCTTCAGCCCCTCGTGCGCGGGCAGCCGCGAAAGCACCTCCCGCGTCAGCACGTTGCCACCATCATCCGAAGCATCTCCGAGAATTCCGTTGTAAAGCAGATAAACCGCCGCGCCGTTCGAGACGCCGATGAGCGGCGTCGTCAGTTCAGCTTCAGCCGGAAGCGGCTGGCCGGTTGCGATAAAAAAGATGTGCTGCGCAAGCTCCCTGAACGAAACGTTCCGGTTGATAAACCCATCCGCATCGAACAACGCCTCCCCAAGCTCGCAAAACCTGAACCCGCCACCGAGAGATTCGACGTTCTTGTATCCACTGATACATCGCGTCAAGCGCTGAGCGGTGACATTCCGGCTAATGTTTGGATCCATTTCGGCCAGAATAAATCGACGGTTGCCGCCGTCCTGCTTGTTCAACGTCAGAACCGCCTGCCCGGTGGTGCCACTTCCCGCAAAGGAATCGAGTACAAGCGAATCTTTGCCGGTGGCAATTTCGAGAATTCGTTTGATCAATCGTGTAGGTTTAGGGGTATCGAAAGCTGTCTGCGTGTCGAGCAAAGCACGAATCTCTTTTCGTGCTTCATCGGTATGGCCAACCTCTTCATGCGGCCACCACGTCTAGGGGACAAATCCTTCAACTTCGGACAGATAGCGAATAACGCCAGGCTGTGAATTACCATTTTTTCCGAAATAAATCCGTCCAGCTTCACGAAGCTTGAGAAATTCCGGTTCAATCATTGACCAGCATCGACCTTCAGGCGGATAATGTTTGTCTCCAGAAGGTGCTGTAATTTCATACATCTGGTTTGGTCGATACCCTTGCGCTGTCATCGGAATAGCACGCCATCGACCTTTAGGATCGTTATTCGGATTTTTGTAAACCTTTGCCTGTTCTTCAGTCAAAGGGACTTTTTTCTTACCGCCTTGAACTTCTCTGGATTTGCAGCATACACCAGCAAATATTCATGCGAATCGCCGATAGCTTCGCGGTTTTCGCGTGAGTAACGCTTTTGCCAGACGTTGCAGGCAACAAACCGATCACGTCCGAAGATTTCATCCATCAGGTTCCGCAGATAAGCGATTCCCGAATCATCGATGGAAATCCAGATGGAACCCTCCTCATGCAAAAACTCTTTCAGAAGTGTAAGACGCGGATACATCATGCACAGCCACTTGTCATGGTGCGACAGGTCTTCGGCTTCCGGCCCGACAACCCGGAAAAGCCAGTCCCTGATCTCAGGGCTGCTGACGTTGTCGTTATATACCCAGCCGGATCGCTTGCCGCTCTCTCATCACGCTCGTCAACACCTGTATTGTACGGCGGATCGATGTAGATGCACTTGACCTGACCAGCGTAATGCGGTAACAAAGCCTTCAGGGCGATCAGGTTGTCACCCTGAACCAAAAGGTTTCCGCTCTCCGGCTCGCCCGCCGACAGTTCGGCGTTGCAGCGCAACAGATGAAACGGAACCTCCTTGTGGTAGTTGACGACAGCCTTTTTGCCAGCCCAGTGATGGCATTCGACCACTCCGGGAAAAAGCGTGGTGAAGAGTAACGTTATGCGTTGTAAGCCCTTCAATGGTCGAAAGAAAACGCCCACTCCATTACAGCCGCAATCTGCCAACAAAAAAAAGAGTAGCGTTGCTACGCTTGTCTGCTCTCACCCGAACGGCTCCATTTTACCCATCTATTATCTAAATTATGCGCAGCAACAACAACTTCTTCAATGCATAAACCGATTATGATGCAAAAACTGCTCTCTTCAAGCCGGTACCTTGTGATCATCGCAGTTGCGGGAACGTTCCTTGCCGCACTGACACTGCTTCTGTATGGCGGTATTTCGGTGGTTCAGCTTATCGCCGATACGGTCATGCATGCAGAAGTTTCCGGTAAAACAGGCAAGCTGCTCGCGCTCGGCTTCATTGAGAGCATCGATCTGTTCCTGCTCGGCACGGTCTTTTTCATCATCTCGCTGGGGCTGTACGAGCTGTTCATCGACGATTCGATCGATCTGCCGGACTGGCTGGTCATTCATACCCTCGACGATCTCAAAAACAAGCTGATCGGCGTCATCGTCGTGGTCATGTCGGTCGTCTTTCTCGGCCATGTGGTGCAATGGCACGGCGAACAGGAGCTGATCTGGCTTGGCGGCGCGATTGCGCTCGTCACCGCAGGGCTGACCTGTTTTGTCGGCAGCAAGAAGAAGTAGATGCGGCTGCTGTTTCTCCGGATGATCTTGAGGTCGATGATACCTGCATGTGGCTGGGCCCGATAAGCCATCCCATCAGAACCACTTCCTCGACCGGTAATACTTCATGAAACCCAGAACGATCAACACCATGAGGCCGAGCACGGCGTAGTAGCCCCACCAGAGGTTCAGTTCCGGCATGTTTTTGAAGTTCATGCCATACACGCCCGCGATGAACGACAGCGGCATAAAGATCGTGGCGATCATGGTGAGGAACTTCATGATTTCGTTCATCCGGTTGTTCACCCCCGCCAGCCAGGTTTCGTGCATGCTCGTGACGATCTCGCGGAACATTTCGACCGTATCGATCACGAGAATGACGTGGTCGTACACGTCGCGGAAGTAGTGCTCGACCAGGTCGCCCACCATCGCGAAGTCATCCCGCGCGACGCTGCCGATGATCTCCCGCAGCGGCCAGACCGCTTTGCGGAACATGATCAGCTCCCGCTTGAGCGCGTTCAGCGCGTTGAAGCTCTCCTGGCTGAAGGTGGCCATCAGGTCAGCGTCCAGCATATCGATCCGGTTTTCGATCTCTTCGAGGATGGAGAAGTAGTGATCCACGACCGAATCGACAAGGGCGTAAGCGAGAAAATCGGCTTCGTGCTTTCTGACTTTGGCGCTGCTGCTGCCGATCCGTTGCCGGAGGGCATCGAACGTGTCGCCCGGCTTTTCCTGAAAGGTGATGAGCCAACCGGGGCCGAGCACGATGCTCAGCTGCTCCTGGCCGATTTCGCTGGTCTCGGGGTTGAAGTCGAGCATCTGGAGCGACAGGAAGAGGTAGCGCTCGAAATCCTCAACCTTTGGGCGCTGGCCGGTGTGCAGAATATCCTCCTGCGTCAGCGGATCGATACCGAACAGCTCCCCGAGCTTTTCGATCACAGCGGTTTCGTGCAGGCCATCGACGTTGATCCAGAGCACCTTGAACTTCTCTTTCAGGACGAAGCACTCCGAGGCATCGCTGACGGACATCGTGACCATCTGCTTTTCGTCATAGCCGATGACCGTGATTTCGGCCTTCTCGACCTTCTGTTCGCCAATATGGATGAGCGCGCCCGGCGGCTGGCCGATCGATTTGTGGCGGCTCCTGAAGAGCCGTTTTTCATGCTTCCGCTTGTGGGAATGCCCATAAAGCGGATGTGGCGCAGGCTGCTTGTTCTTCATCGGCAGCTCCTCAATGGTTACCCTTCTTCGTTCATGAACAGACCTGATTTACGGCCCGCTGGCTGGTATTGGCGAGCAGATCGAATCGAAAACCCGAATGATGCCGCATCAATGCAATGGCTGGCTGGCGATCGCTCTGGTCAGCTCGTGCATGACAGTGCCGATAGCGTGCTTCTCCCGGAGCCAGTCAGGTGTGCTTTGCAGGTTCCCGAACGACCAGGCGGAGGCCATTGCACGGAATAGCTCCATGATCGCTCTTGCATCCCCGGCGGGCGCAGACATGCCGCCAGCATCGACCGCCAGCCGCGACGCTTCTCCATCCGGTGCGATGACGCACAAGGGCAGGCCCATACCAAGCGCGTCGGCCAGGCGATCCGGCACAATACTCGCGCTGGCGGCGGAGTTCCCCAGCGCGGCGCAGAAAAACGCTGCCTTCCGGCACTCCTCCAGTTCACTGTCGATTCCGCTGGTTTCATCGATGGTGAAGCGTTTCTGGATCGGTTTCTTCGCGGTGCGACGCAGAAACTCCGGCACGCCATCGCCGAGCAGCACCAGCTCTATTCCTCCGGCAATAATGCCGTCGGCCTGTATCCACGCCTCAAGGCCGGAGACGAGCGCCTTGAGGTCGGCAACAGGCAAGTCGGCCACAAGCAGCGCGATGCGCAGCACTGTACCTGAACGGTTCGGCTCCTGCCGCCTGAATGCCGGATGTGACGGATCGAAGGCTGGGGGCACGATGGTCACGAGGTTGTTGTCGAGCTTTCCGTGGTACTTCTTCAGAAAATACTCCTTGAGAAGGCGGTTTGGCGTCAGGATTGGCACTCCCGAGAGCATGATCTGTTCCTCGGCTTTGGCTGCGGCGGAGGAACGGGAGGCACCGGGCTGGGGCATTGAGGGATCGAGCGGCTCGGTGATGTCGAGCATGATGTTCAGCGAGTGCTTCCGGGCGACGTTAAACGCGAGCAAGAGCGGCTCCAGAGGCGGTCCTTGGGCATAGAGCAGCTCGATCTCCCGATCCTCTTCGAGTAACCGCTCGACCGTGGCCGTAGCGTTTTTCAGCCAGAGCTCGCCGTCAGTAGCGCTTTTGAACTGCCGAGCCTGCTTGCCCTTGAACGGACGGTTCGCGCCAGGGATCTCCCGTCCGTGCAGGAGCGCGCAGCGGGCGGCGGCATCGAGGTCGCCAACATCAAGATCGGGGGCGATGCGGCACACCTCATTGACGGGATTCGCACCGGATTTCACGCCAGCAGCCATGCCTGTGACAGCGGGAGGGGCGACGACGACCGGCTCCCAGCCAATGGTGGTGAAATTTGAAGCGAACTTCCATGCCCTCGATGCACTACCGGTAACGTATGGCGGGAAGTTGCGGGTAAGGATCAGGACTTTTCTCACGGCTTGCCCGAAGGTTTGATGGTTTTCGATGACGTTCGCACGGTAACGATTCCGGCGGCGATGAGGCCAAACGACAGGAGCGTGGCGACGAGCGACACCGTCCGGCCCGTCTCAAAACGGCTCCGGTCATAGACGAACCGCACCTCGTGCTCGCCCGGTGGCACTACTACGCCACGAATGAGGCCATCGATTTTGAGCGTCGGCTGCTCGTAGCCATCGACCGTAAGCCTCCAGCGTTCGGGATAGAACACCTCGCTGAGCACAAGCAAGGCGTCGCCCTCGGCGCGAACCCGCATCGCGATCGACTCGGCGCTCCGCTGCATCGAGAGCACCGTGCCCGGCGAGAAGCGCTTCACGCCCTGCCACCGCGCTCCGGTCACAGTGACGCCGCCGCCGGAACAGCGCCCGGCCATGACTGCCGCGATAGCCTCGTCGTCGCTTTGCGCGGCAATGGCCCACGGCGCGAACCAGGCTCTCGGTATCGCGCCCGCAAGCTCATAGACCGCAACCGGGATTTCGCCGGAGAGAAGGTTCAGCTTTCCGGCGAACACCGGCTTCAGGGCGGGATTACTGATGGGCGAGGGGCTGAGCACGTAGCCGACGTTCAGCATCCGAAGCACATCGAGATTCGCGAGGTTGTCGGTACGGGCGAGCAACTCCTGATACAGGCCGAGCTTGGCGGCGTGGTAGCCGCCAACCGATTCGATGCCGGCAAGGCTGAACTTGTTCTCGGTGAACAGGCGGCCCACCGGGTAGATGCGGAACGCACCCGGGCGGCTGGCGAGAAAGCGAGTGATCTCATCACCTTCGAGCGCCCGGTCGAGCGAGGCGCGTTCCACCAGCGGAGAGGCCCGCAGGGAGTGATCATCGGGAGAGACGACGCGATGGTCGATCCAGACGAGGTCGGCACACGACAGCGCAACCAGTACGATGGCTGCCGACCGCGCCCCGATCATGCCCCGCGCAGCGATCCACAACAGCCCTGCAGTGGCTGCCGCCACGACGATCAGCACGAACAGGCTGCCGCTCCATAGCGTCCAGCGAAGGTTGCCGACCATCGTAACCAGATCGTAGTTGTCGATCTGCACCGGAGGAAACGCGGCGCGAAGCAGTTGTTCGAGTCCCCCTTCAAACGTGAGGAAGAGAACCGCCGCCACGCCAATGATGAGTCCACCCCACTTGAGCACGGGAGACGATTCAGCCAACGGCCTGTCGAGCCACGCCTGAAGGCCATATCCGGAGAGCAAGGCAAGGCAGAGCGCCACGACGATCAGCACCATCGACGGCACCCGAAAGGAGCTGAACTTTGGCGCGAAGTGGTAGAAAAGATCATAGACGGGGCTGAAAAAGTTGCCAAACGAAAGCAGGAGCGCAAGCGCCGTCATGGCAAAAAGGAACAGCACCATCGGCTTTTTGCGACCGGCGATGATCCCTGCGATCGCGAAGCCGAGCACGACAAGGCCCGCATAGTGCGGAAAGTCGGTGAAGGGCATGAAGCCCCAGTAGGTGATGCCGCCGAAGCCGAACGCACCGGGCATCAGGTAGGTGAGCAATTCCAGTGGATGCATCGACCACATGGTGGCATAGCGGTACGCCTCGGCAGCATCGCCAGCTCCCGAACGCGCCGAAAAGGGCAAATAGCCGAGCGCGGGCAAATAGACCTGCAAGGCGATAGCCACGCCGAGCGCCAGCGCCGCGATGGCGAGTCCGCCGCTCTTTATTTTCGAGACGCCCTCCCGCTTTTCAACCAGAATCATCATCACGAGCAGCAGCACGGCAAGCATCCAGGTGTACCACGCGATCTGCACATGGGCGCGCTGGAGCTGCAAGCCGAGCATCAGCGCCAACAGTCCCGCATCGGCAAGGCTGCCCCGTTCAGCGAGGCGGATTGCCGCCCAGAGCACCCACGGCATGTACGCCGCCGTCATGAGCTGGCTGCCGTGACCGTACACGAGCATGGCGGTCATGTAGGGATTAAGCATAAAGGCCGACCCCGAGAGGAACGCCGGAATGCTGCCAAGACCAAGTTGCCGCGCAAGCACGAAGCCGCCCATTCCGGCAAACACGAGGTGCAGAAGCTGAATGTAGATCGGGTCGAGATGCAGGAATCCGAATAGCAGGTTCGGCAGATAGAGGCCGCTGAGGTAGCTGAAGGCCTCCACAGTCGGCATCCCCGAAAATGTCCAGGGCTGCCAGAGCGGATATCGGCCGGATTGCACTTGCAATGCTTCGAGTGCCTTGTCGAGCGCCATCGGCGTGACGCTGTCCGGCGAACCCGGCACAAAGCGCAGGGTAAGAAGCGGCCCGAAGGGCGCGACGAGCAGAAGGGCAAACAGGGCTATGGCGGCCAGGTAGGGCCAAGGGGCTTTTTTCACGGCGCGGCGTTCGTTCTTTGACGTTTCAGAAAAGGCAGAAGCTTTAAAATAACTTCCATCTCCTCCTGTTCCAACCGGAGTGCCCGGATCAGCAGTACATACACGAAACCTCCCGTTACGCCTGCCACTGCAAGCCGCATGAGCGGCGGCAGCGGCGGCGCCGCGTACCTGACAGCAAGCATTACTGCCCCTGCAGCGATGCCCGCCGCGAGTGACTTCCAGAGTTTGCCCGAAAGCGCCGGAATGCCAAGCTGAGAGCGCAATTCAGCCATTCGCACGATGGTCAGCAACGCCATGACAATCAGCGTCGAGCAGGCTGCGCCGTTCAATCCGAATCGAGGGATCAAAAGCCAGTGCAGGAGAACCTGAAGCAGCAGCGCCCCAGCCTGATTCATCATGCTCAGCCGCTCCCCGCCGCTCATGGCAAGCACCGTGTTGCCGAGGCCAAAAGAGGCATACAGAAGCGAGGTGACAGCCAGAAGCACCAATGCTGTCGATCCTGCGCCGAAGCCCTTGCCGAACACGGAGAGCACCTCGCCGGGAAAAAGCACGAGCATCAGGAACGGCACCATGACGAGCATCACAATCCAGCGGTTTACTATCTCGTAGGTCTCCCGAATACCCGCGTTTTCCTGCCGTCCATGGTATCCAGCAATTATGGGGGCGGCGATCCCGGAAAATGCCAGTAGTACAGAGCGCAGTAGCCCGGCCGTGCGTGCGGCGGGCTGGTAGAGGCCAACCGTGCGCACGTCGGTCAGAAAGCCAAGCATCACCACATCGATCCAGTGCGACAGGATCGAGAAAAGTGCCACGGCAAGCAGCGGCAGGGCGAAGCGGTTCAGCTCCCGATTGCTCCCGGCGCTGAGCACATCGTTCAGTTCGACGCCGGTCATCCGCCTGAAGCCCGGCAGAATCCAGGCAAGCGCCGCGAGTGGCGCGATCACGAACGGCAACGCCAGTGCAGCCTCACGCCCCCAGAACGAGCGAGCGACAAGCATGGAGAGCAGAAAGAGTCCGGGCATGATGATCTGGGTCGCCACCATTTTGGGCATGAGGCGTTGATGCGCCTGAATGGCGAACCCGGCCATACTGGTTGTCACCGACAGGGGTAGCGCCACGGCGACCGCAAGCAGCGTCATGCGCAACAGCCCGCCACCATGCAGCAATTCAGTGAGTTGCCCGGAGAAGAGCGCGATCAGCAGCCCTGCAAAGAGGGCCGCGAACGCGGTTCGTTTGATGGCGGCGGCGATGGTCTGCCGCCGCGCCACGCCCTCCTTCTGGTTGACGAAGCGCAAAAGACCCAGATCGTAGCCTCCAATCGCCAGCACTTCGGCAACCTGCTGCACGGCAACCACGAGCGCATAGGCGCCGAGCGCATCCACGCCAAGCAGCCGCGCGGCGGCAAGATTGTAGCCGAACCGCACAGCTTGGCCGAACACGAACCCGGCCATCGAAATACCGGCCTCCCGCGCGATAGTCACCTCCCGCTTCACGACCACCTCCGTTGCATGGCGTCGCGAAGCTCGCACACCATCGTTTCGGCAAGCGTGTCCCAGCTGTGCGCTCTGGCGAACGCCTGCCGCGCCGCTTTTCGCCCGTCGGCAAGCGCCTCCGGCACGAGCCGCACGAACTCCTCGAGCGTCGAGGCCACATGCACCACGCCGCTCGCCTTCCGGACGGCATCACAATAGTCGATGGCAAGAATCGGCAAGCCCGCCGCCGCGTATTCGTAGAGCTTGTTCGGATTGGAAGCTCGCTTCAGTGGACTCCGTTCGAGCGGCATCAACGCCAGATCGAATCGCTGCACCCACGCCGGAAGCTCGTCGTAGCCAACCTTGCCGACCCAGTGCACGTTCGGCAGGTCGAGCAGCGCCGTGTGGTGCTCCACCCAGTCGCAGGCGTACGCCGGGCCGATGAGGACGACGCTGTACTCCGGCCACGCTTTGGCGACCGAGGCGACGAGGTCGGCATCGATCCAGTCCATCGCACCCGCATAGCCGAGGATCGGACGCGGCAATGACCGCAGCTTCTCTGGCGTTTCGGTGCGATGCGTGGCAAAGTGATCGAACTCGACGCCGTTGCCGAGTTCGACGCAGTGCTGCTCCGGACGGGGCCTGAGTTTTTCGAGCAGAAGATCGCTCACGTAAAAGATCAGGTCGGCCTTATCGAGAAATCGGCGCATCGAATCGCGCAGCCACGGTTGGCCGGGCGTGAACCCGAGGTGGTCGTCGTTGGCATCGTAAAAACGCACCCGGCACGGCATCGAAGCCGCCGCCTCGCCCCAGTAAATATTGCTCAATCCGATGATCCGGTCAGTGGATGCAAAGCCGAGCACCTGAAACCAGAATTCAGCGAGCATCCGGCCAGCAAGCGTGACTATCCACAGAAGCAATGGATTGTCGAAAATCTGCGGCTTGCCCGGCGGAACGGTCTTGAGAAACGGCACGGTCACCACCGTCACGCGCCCGCGCTTCACGGGAAGCCAGTGGCTCCGGCGGCCAACGGCGAACGGTTCGACGAAGAGGATGCGCCACTGTTCCGGAAAGCGGGCGAGCAGGCGCTGCTTCCGGGTGGAGAGAAAATCCCACTGGATTTCGGAGAGCCAGACGAGATCAATGTGTTCAGCGCGCCGCAAGCTCGTAAATCCTGATTTTTTCGAAAATGCATCGCAGGAGAGGACGGACGCCGCGCAGGCAGAAGAGCGGTGAGCGGATGCCGAACTCCGCGCTGCGCACCACCTCAAAACCCGAGCGTGACAGAAGCGCGACAAGCGAGCGCTTCGGCATTTCGTGGAAGTGATCGGGGCTTTGCAGAAAACCGGGTTTCCACGCCGGAGTCGAGAGAAACAGGCGCGACGACGGGACGGGATCGAGCGCAGCGCGGATTTCCAGCAGGAGGTGCAGCGGATTGTAGAGATGTTCGATCACCTCGAACGCCGTCACCACCGGATAGCGAGTGGCCGCGTTGAGTGGCTCGGTGTCGAGATCGACCGAGGTCGTGTCGAACCGGCAGCCGAAGTGCGCTTCGAGCATCGCGGTCACGGGCGTGCGGTCGCCGATGTCGAGGCCCGCCTGCGCCGGAAGCGCGATTGCTTCGGAGGCCGCGACGAACGCCAAACTCTTCTCCCACCGCATCCGGTGGGCCGGGTCCGCGCTCCACGCGCCATCAACGACCGTCCGAAACTCCTGGCCGCCCGTCATACCTCTTCCCGCTCTTGCGATGACTTCCGCCTGAAGAGCAGGAAGCGCAGCAAACCGAGCACCGCGCGGAAGGGCAGAAGCAGCGGATAGAGCACGAGACCACCGATCATGCCGTGCTTGGCGAAGAGCGTCATCGCCGCGACGCTTTTGCGGAGCTGCTTGCCGAGGTTCATCTCGCCGCTGGAGGAGGCCGAGACGCGATGCCAGATACGCGACGCGGGCTGGTACATGACGATGAGGCCTCGCTTGCGCACCTTGATCGACAGATCGACGTCCTCGCCATACATGCGGAAACGCTCGTCGAAACCGCCCACCGCCTCGAAGTCGTAAGACCGCATTCCGAGGCAGCACCCGGTGGCGTACCAGACCGGCTCCGGCGTATCGAAGCGCGGCCCGTCAGGCTGGCGAATGCCGGTGTGTTCGATCAGCCCGGTCGCTGAGTCGAGCACGCCACCCGCGTACCAGATGCGCTCCGGATTGTCCATGTAGAGAATTTTCGGCGCGGCGATACCCACCCACGGCTTTTGCAGTTCATCGAGCAGAGGCTGGAGAAAACCGGGATCGACGACGGTGTCGTTGTTCAGGAACACCACGCGGTCAAAGCCGCGCCTGCACAGCGAACGGAATGCCGCGTTGTTGCCAGCCGCGAAGCCGAGGTTGCGCCCAAGCTCGAGAATCTCGACCTTCGGAAACGCCTGGCGGACGAGAGCCACCGTGCCATCGGTAGAACCGTTGTCCGCCAGAATGACCGTGAACTCCGGCTGCCGCACCTTCACCAGAGAGGCGAGGCAGGCGAGGGTATCGGCTGCGCCGTTCCAGCTCAGCACGATGACCGCTGTTTTTTCACCATTCATGCCGATCTCCGACTGCACGTTTCCAGAAAAGCCGCAGCTTGCGAAGCGAATTCGCACCACGAATTGCGGCGGCGGAAGTCGTCGATGCCCTCCTTCAGCGGAAGGCACTCGCGTTCGCGGATAAAGTCGATAATCCCCTGAGCCAGTGCCTCGGCGCTCTCCTCGCGGACGAGCCAGCCGGTACGTCCGTGCTCGACCTGATCGCCGAGGCCACCGGTGTCGCAGGCGATCACCGGCACGGCGTGGCCGAGCGCGAGTGGCACGATGCCCGACTGCGTAGCTGAGCGGTAGGGCAGCACCACCGCATCGGCGGCGGCCATCAGCGTGGCGACCTCACCGGCGGGCACGTACCCTTCGCGGAATTCGACCGCGCCGCTGATTCCGAGCCGTCGGGCCTCTTCCCGAAAACACGACGAGCCGAGAATGAACTCCCCGGCCACGACAAGCCGCGCCGCCGAATCGCGTTGAAGCACAAGCGCCATCGCTTCCAGTAGTGTATCGAGTCCTTTGTATTCCCGGACGTAGCCGAAAAAGAGCAGCACCGGCGCATCCTCAGGCAATCCGATCGAACGCCGCGCGTCGGCTTTCGATGGCGCGGAGGTTTGCCGTTCGTAGAGCGGATGGAACAGGCGTAGCGTTTTCACCGCCGGAGCGAACGCCCGCAACTCCGACTCGACCGTTTGGGAGAGGGTAATGAATCCGTCGGATGACGAGACAAGCAAGCGCTTCAGCATCGATTCTCCCGGAATGGGTTCATGAGAGGTGAAGTTGTGGAGCAGCACGAAGGTTGGCAGTCCACTTACCCGGCGCATTAGCGCACAAAGCGGGGCGAGAACGCCACTCCAGTAAGCGATAAGCAGCACATCTGGCTTGGTATTGCGAAGTTTTCGAGCCGAAGAGAGCCAGCTCAGCGGATTCATGAGATCGAAGGTGAATGGTGAAGCGGGCACGTCAGATTCTCCAGGCTCTGTCGCCGTGCGACCTTTCATGACCCATCGCGGATACAGCCGCCGGAAAGGCACCGGCACCACCTCGCATCCCGCCGCTTCGAAGGTCCGGCACAACTCATCGCTGAATCGGGCGATTCCACCCTTGACCGGCGGAAACGGACTGAGCAACGCTATCTGCAAGGGCGTCAAGTGATCAGCTTCCGGATTGCTTTGGCTTTGATGCTACGCTTCGCCGAACCCCTGTTCGAAAAATTCGATAAGGTGCCTGGCCGCCTCTGCTTCGTCCTCGCCCTCCAGCTTGAGCACCATGCGCGACCCTTTGGGCGCGGCCAGGCTCATGACGCCGATGATCGACTTGGCGTTGATTTCCGAGCCATCCATCTCGATGAAAAAGTCCGACTTGAATCTGGAGGCGAGCTTGACAACCGCCGCCGCTGGCCGGGTGTGCAGACCCGCGCTGTTTCTGATAATCACTTCCTGGACAATCACTGGTACTAGCCGGTTAAATGGTTATGACTGGATTAGAGCTTGCTGGGCCTGGTTGGCCCCTTACAACATTTTGACCATGGCGATTTCGTCACATGCCATGAGTTTCGGGCAATTGGTGCAATCACGCCAGATTTTCTGGGGAAAATACTCCTTTTCGATCTCTTTGTACCCCATTCTCTTGAAAAATCCGGGATTCAGGGTCAGCACGAGCACCTCTTTGACTCCCTCTTCGCTCAGCACGGCCTCTGCCTTTTCTACCAGAAGACGCCCGATCCCCTTGCTCCGGAACTCTTCGAGCACGGCGAGCGAGCGGATTTCAGCAAGTTTCACCGTGTAAAACGCGATGGCGCAACATCCGATGACTTGGCCTTTGTAGTCGGCCACAAAAAAATCACGGATATGCTCGATAATATTCTCGACCGGGCGCTTGAGCATAATCCCCTCGCCCGCATAGCCCTCGGTGATTCGCGAAATGGCCGAAGCGTCGGCAAGACGCGCATTTCTAACGCAGGTATCAGTTACCGGCATGTTCAGAAGGCGACTGATTCTGGAGAGAGACCTGCCGCCACAGCTCATCCTTGAGCGCCTTGAGTCCCTGTCCCGCCACACTCGATATGGCGAGCACCTTAACCCCTTTTTCAAGCTCCGGCATGGCGAAACCCTCAGGCGCAATGTCCATCTTGGTGATCACCGCGAGTCTCGGCTTGGAGAGCAGCGAAGGGTCGAACTTTTCCAGCTCCTTCAGGAGCGTTGCGTACTCGGCGGCAATATCCTCCGTATTGGACGGAACCATGATGAGCAGCGTCTTGGTGCGCTCGATGTGTCGCAGGAACTGGATGCCCAGGCCGCGCCCCTCCGCCGCGCCTTCGATGATGCCTGGAATGTCGGCCATGACGAAGGATTTGTAATCCTCGTAGCGTACGATGCCGAGGTTCGGCACCAGCGTCGTGAACGGGTAGTCGGCGATTTTCGGTCGCGCCGCGCTGAGCACCGAAATCAGGGTCGATTTGCCTGCGTTGGGGAAACCAACGAGGCCGACGTCGGCCATCAGCTTCAGCTCCATTTCAAGCTCGAACTCCTCACCCGGCTCGCCGGGCTGTGCGAATCGTGGAGCCTGCCGGGTCGCCGTGGCGAAGTGCTGGTTGCCCCAACCGCCGCGTCCGCCTTTGGCGATCATCATCTCCTGACCGTCTTCGACCATGTCGCACATCACTTCGCCGGTCTCGGCGTTGCGCACCACCGTGCCGCACGGCACGCCGATGACGACATCCTTGCCATCCTTGCCGCTCTTGCGCGCGCCAAGTCCGTGGCCGCCGCGATCGGCGATATAGGATTTGCGGTACTTGAAGTCAAGCAGCGTGGCAAGCTGCTTGTTGGCGCGCAGATAGACGTGGCCGCCACGGCCGCCGTCACCGCCATCAGGCCCGCCCTTTGGCACGAACTTCTCTCTTCTGAAACTCACGCAACCCCGGCCGCCGTCGCCAGCTTTCACCGAGATTTTCGCACGATCGACAAACTTCACGCTTCCGTCCTTTTTGTAATAATCGCTATCGTTACCTATGTTACTCTCAATTTTAAACCAGACCGACCGATGCCCGCTTCAAGCAAATCCCGCAAGAGTGCCGCCCCGACCATCGAAGAGCTGATCCAGCGCCTCGAAGAGGTCACCCGGAACATCGAAAACCCGGACACCGGGCTTGAAAACTCCATCGCGCTTTACGAGGAGGGAATGTCGGTCGCCGAGGAGTGCCGCAAGCGCTTGCAGGAGACCCGCAAAAAGCTTGAAACGATCAACCCTGCCGAGCCCGCCGCCCAGCCGGAAAAGCCGACCAAGCCAGCCAAACCCGAGCAACCCAAACCCGCCGATCTGTTCGGCATGGAGAGCTGAGAGGTTCGGCTGTTGGCCTCTGTCATTCTGAACGAAGTGAAGAATCCAGTCTTTTCCGATGGCGCATAATCGACTGATCAGCGATACTTTCCGCGGCTTTTCTGGATTCTTCGCCCGACGTTGTCGGACTCAGAATGACAAACGAAAAACAACCTCAGAAAACTAAATTCACCCCTCCAGCATCGACTTGAGCATGTCGTTCACCACCTTCGGGTTTGCCTTGCCCTTCATCTTCTGCATGCACTGACCGACGAAGAAACCGAATAGCTGCGCTTTGCCGCTGCGGTACTGTTCGAGCTGCTTCTGGTTCGCGTCGAGAATCTCCCTGATAGCTGCCTCGATGGCTCCCTTGTCCGAAACCTGCGCCAGCCCCTCGCGCTCGACAATCGCTTCCGCCGTCGCTTCGTCCTCTTGCATGATCTCGAACACCTGCTTGGCGATGGTGTTGCTGATCGCGCCCGCATTGATGAGCTTGATCAGGCCGCCAAGACGCTCTGGCGAAATGGCGAACTCGTGAATATCGAGATACTTCTCCTTCAGCGTGCGCATCACCTCGCCCATCACCCAGTTCGATGAAGCCTTGGCGTCGCCCGACACGTTCACGGTCGCCTCGAAATAATCGGCGACTTCACGCTCCACGGTCAGCACGCCAGCGTCGTAGGCCGGAATGCCGAACTCGAAGACGAAACGCGCTGCGCGATCTTCCGGAAACTCCGGCAGCTCCTTGCGCATCCGGTGCATCATGCCGTCATCCACGAGCACCGGCACGAGGTCCGGATCGGGGAAATAGCGGTAGTCGTGGGCGTGCTCCTTGCCGCGCATCGAGCGGGTTTCAAGCTTGTCGGCGTCCCACAGGCGCGTCTCCTGCACGATCGTGCCGCCGCCCTCGATCACCTCGATGTGGCGCTTGGCTTCGTACTCGATGGCGCGCTCGACGTTGCGGAACGAGTTCATGTTCTTGATCTCTGTGCGGGTGCCGTACTCGGTCGCGCCCACCGGCCTGACCGACACGTTGGCGTCGCAGCGCAGGCTGCCCTCCTCCATGTTGCCGTCGGAGATGCCGAGGTATTTGACGATCTGGCGCAGCTTCTGCAGGTAGGCCGAGGCCTCCTTCGGCGTGCGCATGTCGGGGTAGCTCACGATCTCCAGCAGCGGCACGCCGCAGCGGTTCACGTCGATGTAGGTGTCGTCGCCGATGTCGTGGATCGACTTGCCCGCATCCTCCTCGATGTGGATTCGAACAAGGCGAATATCCTTGCGCCCCTCTTCGAGATCGATGTGGATCATCCCCTCCGAGCAGATCGGCTCCTCGTACTGCGAAATCTGGTAGCCCTTCGGAAGGTCGGGATAGAAGTAGTTTTTGCGCGCAAGAATCGAGTGGCGGGCGATGGTGCAGTTGGTGGCCAGGCCGAGCTTGACGGCGTCCTCGACCACGCGGGCGTTCAGCACCGGCAGCGCGCCGGGGAGTGCCAGGCAGACCGGACAGACGTTGGTGTTAGCCGATTTGCCGAACTTGGCGGAGCAGCCGCAGAATGCCTTGCTTTCGGTATTGAGCTGACAGTGGACCTCAAGGCCCACGACAATTTCATAGTTCATCAGAAAATGAGATAGTGATAAAAACCTTGTCGAATGCCGGTCGAATCACCGGTACTGCTCGAAAGTGAACTTCTGGCCACCGACGGTGAGTTCTCCCATCAACCCCGCGTTTGGCATGGCGAAAACGGCCACGCCGTTCGAGTAGTCGGTATTGGTCGCCATGCCTGCCCTGACGGCCACAACGGCAAACTGAGCGCTCAGCTCGTAATTGCCTTTGGTGAAGTCAGCAAGCGCCGCCCGGTCCTTGAAGAAAATGATCTCGGAAAATGATTGTCCGCCGAGCTGAGGCCCCACATTGAGCATCGTCACGGTCGAATGACCGATGGGTCGTCCCTGATCGAAAACCACCCCTTTGCCGTAGCCGCCACCGACGATCATGAAGCCGCCCTTGTAGATATCGGAAAAGACCGCATAACCATAAGCCCTTGAAAAGAAACGCTCAAGAGATGGATCGGCTTTCCTGAACTTCCCTATTGTCCGCTCGGCATTATTCTCTTTAGCCGGATCCCAGCCGGCGCGAGCCGTTCCAAAAAGCATTGTCACCGCCGCCAAAGCAATCAGCAGCGTCCGCATCAAATGTACTCTCTTCATCATGGCAACCGTTTTTTCGTTGGACAAATAAAATCAAACCGGCAAAAAGTTGCAACGCAACACCAGCTTGTAATGTACGATTTTCCAGCCTGAAAACCCGCCCCTTCACGGCGCGCAAAAAGCCGGAGAATCAATTGGTTGGACGCTGAACAGGCGCGAATCTTTCGGGCAGGATGCTTGTCGGACTTTTTCAAGGTCTGCTGTAGTCATCACGAGGAATGAGGCAACGTGGCAATCCACCTTGCTTTACGTTCGATGAAAGCGGTCTGGAGACTCCGAGATAACTATTTCCTGAAGAAATATTGATCGTCCGCCGAGCTATCCGACGCTCAAAGCTTTGCGATAGACTTTGAGATCACGGTCTGAAAAGCAGCAAAAGATCACCTCTTCGATGCCGGTCTCATCCGCGAGCGTTTCGCGCACGGTCGCCACGGCAATGGCGGCGACCAGCTCGATTGGATAGCCGTAAATGCCGGTGCTGATGGAGGGGAACGCGATGGAGCGGCAGTGGTTTTCGATGGCGAGTTTCAGCGATGCGGTAGCACGAGGCGATCTGTTTCGCTTCGCCGTGGCTGCCGCCGTTCCAGACCGGACCGACAGTGTGGATGACAAACTTCGCGGGCAGCCGGTAGCCCTTGGTGATCTTCGCATCGCCGGTTCGGCATCCTCCGAGTTCGCGGCACGCTTCGAGCAGCTCCAGCCCGGCGGCGTGGTGAATCGCTCCGTCAACGCCCCCGCCGCCCAGCAGCGACGAGTTCGCCGCATTCACGATGGCATCGACCGTCAGCGTCGTAATATCAGCGTTTATGGCTCGAATCAGAACTGGCGACTGCATGGTTTTGCCGTATTCATCCTGCCAGACAACAATTCTTAATTGTCAATTATCCATTGTCAACTGCCTCTTCCTTCACCTCTTCGAAATCGGCATCAACAACTCTCGGGATCGGCTCCGTCGAGTTTTGGGCGGCGTTTTTTTCCCATTCGAGGAATTCGTTGAGGTCTTGGTTGATCGAGGCGAGCACGGCGGTGAGTACGGCAGCATCGTCGAAGAAACCGACCAGCGGGAGAAAGTCGGCAAGCGCGTCAAACGGGTTGACGAAGTAGATGAGCGCGGCGACGGCCAGAATCACTGACTGCCAGGGCACGACCCGGTACTGGCGGTTGATATAGGCGCGAACAAGCCTGATGAGCGCCTGAAACTTGTCGGTCAGCTCGCCGAATGGCGATGAGCTGCTCGCGCTGCCAACCATGTGCAAAGCGGTGTCGATGACATTCCTGATTTTTTCAGGATCGCGCAGGGTCTGTTCGGCGACCTTGCGGGCGCGCTCGAAAATGCGGCATTCCTTTTTGCTTTTCATGCCGGAGTGGTGCGTATCATACAGGTTTGCGCCGCCGGAGGATCAGCGTTTGCCTGCCTTGAGTAATTTGCGTTTTTCCTCCGCCGTCAGGGAGTCGTAACCCCTGCTCGAAATCTTGTCGAGAATCCGGTCAATCTCGGCTTCGGAGGTATCGTCATCCTTGCCGCCGCCTTGCCAGAGAACCGGCCCTTTCGACTTTTTGGGAAGAGAGACGTTCCGGAACATCCGCTTGATCGTCCATTCATTCCGCCGGATCACGATGTAGATATAGCCGAAGAGCATGCCGCCAAGATGGGCGAAATGGGCGATATCGCTGCCGCTGCCCATCGTCCGGTTGCCAAGGCCCGAAATGAACTCGATCAGGGCGTATCCGGCCACGAAGTACTTGGTCTTGACCGGCAGAAGGAAGTAGAGGTAGATGTAACGGTCGGGAAACATCATGCCGAAGGCGAGCAGCACGCCGAAAATGGCTCCGGATGCGCCAATGGTCGGGTAGGGGCTGCCGTAGGTCGCCACCAGATTGATGAGCGCCGCGCCAATGCCACAGGTGAAATAGAAACTGACGAAGTTTCTGGTTCCCCAATAGTTTTCGATTTCAACTCCGAACATCCAGAGCGCGAACATATTGAAAAAGATGTGCGCGAAGCTGCCGTGCAAAAAGAGATAGGTGATGGGCTGCCAGAGGTGAAAAGAGTACCCGGCAGAATTGTTCGAGCCTATCGGCCAGAGTGCGCCGTAGGTGGTCAGGGCGGAGCCGAACACGCTGTTCTGGAAGAGGAACACAATCACATTGGTGATGATGATCGCCTTGATGGCCGGAGGCATCACCTGGAAGCCGCCGGGCGAGTATGGCTGGTCGTATCGGGTCATTCAGCAGAGTTTGCAATGAGGGCGCTTCTGGAAAACATGCTGACCGGTGTCGAGCCGTTTTTCAGAAGCGCCCATGATTGTTCATACGGTTCGGAAATCGCTTCCGTGACGATCAATGCACGTCAGGGCCTAATCGTTCAGGGCTGCGATGCCCGGAAGCTCCTTGCCTTCGAGGAATTCAAGGCTCGCGCCGCCGCCGGTCGAGACGTGCGTCACCTTGTCGGAGAGGCCCGCCTTGGCGATGGCTGCTGCCGAATCTCCGCCACCGATGATGGTAATCGCGCCATCGGCGGTTGCCTCGGCAAGCGCCTGGGCGACAGCGAAGGTGCCCCTGGCAAACTGGTCGATTTCAAACACACCCATCGGTCCGTTCCAGAGCACGGTCTTCGCGGCAAGAATTTCCTTGCTGTAGGTCTCGATGGTTGCCGGGCCGATGTCGAGGCCAATCATGCCTGCGGAAATGGCGTTGACCGGCTCGACACGAGAAGGCGCGTCGGCGGAAATCTCTCCGGCCACGACCACGTCTTCCGGAAGAAGCAGGCGAACGCCTTTCTCTTTGGCTTTTTCGAGCAGTGCCGTAGCAAGTTCGAGCTTGTTCTCCTCGACAAGCGAGTTGCCGACGTCGAGGCCCTGAGCCTTGAAGAAGGTGAAGACCATCGCGCCGCCGACAAGAACGGTATCGACTTTCTCGAAGAGGCTTTCGAGCACGTCGATCTTGCCTGAAATCTTGGCGCCGCCAAGAATGGCCACGAACGGACGCTGTGCATCGTTGAGCGCCGTGCCGAGGTAGCGCAGCTCTTTTTCGATGAGGTAACCCGCCACCGCAGTCTGCACGTAGTGGGTGATGCCCTCGGTCGAGGCGTGAGCGCGATGGGCCGTGCCGAATGCGTCGTTCACGTAAATTTCGCCCAGCGAAGCGAGCTCCCTGGCGAAGTCCGGATCGTTAGCCTCCTCTTCGGCATGGAAGCGGAGGTTTTCGAGCATGAGCACTTCGCCGTCCTGCAGGGCAAGCACCTGCTGCATCACCTCAGTGCCGATGCAGTCGCCAGCCATCGTCACGGGGCAGTCAAGCAGCTCGGAGAGGCGCTTTGCCGCTGGCGAAAGGGAGAATGCAGGATTGACCTTGCCTTTCGGTCTTCCAAGGTGCGACATCAGAATCAGCCTGCCGCCATTGTCGATGACTTTGCGGATTGAAGGCAGCGCCTCCACGATCCTTTTCTCGTCGGTGATGTTTCTGTCCTGGTCGAGCGGCACGTTGAAATCGACTCGCATCAAGACGCGTTTTCCCTGTAACGATATGTCAGACAATGTCTTTTTCTGCATTTCCCTGTAAGTTGGTTGACGAAATTAAAAGTGTTTGCCTGTGTGAATATACATAATATCCAACATCTGCGGCATACCCGGAGCGATTCGTCACGGCGTGCTGCCACTGGCGTTCTTTTGCTGCTCTTTTCTGGCGGCACGGTAGCGCTGGACGTTCCGGGCATGTTCGGCAAGCGTCGTGGCGAAAGTGTGGCCCCCTTGGCCAGTTGCGACGAAGTACAGGTAACCGGTCTGCGCCGGATTCAGCACCGCGCGAATCGACGCCGCTCCGGGATTGCAGATTGGCCCCGGCGGCAGTCCTGCGTTCCGGTAGGTGTTGTACGGCGAGTCGATAGCGAGATCCTTGTAGTAGAGTGGCCGACTCTCGCCCGGAATGGCGTATTGCACCGTGGGATCGGCCTGCAAGCGCATGTTTTTTTTCAGGCGGTTCAGATAGACGCTGGCGATGACCGGTTTTTCCTCATCAAGTGGCGTCTCGGCTTCGACAATCGATGCCAGTGTGAGCAGACGGGTTTCGTCGAGACCCGCCCTTTTTGCCTCCTGCTTCAGGCTGTCGGTGTAGAATGCCCGGAAGCGGCCCGTGAGAAAAGCGATCACCTCTTTGGGTGTGCTGGCCCAGGCGAAGTTGTACGTGCCGGGAAAAAGATAACCCTCGGTGCTCTCGCCTTTGATGCCCAGCGAGGCGAGCAGGCGCGGATCGCGTGAGGCGGCAATGAATGCGGTCGAGTCGATATCGAGGTTGGCGGCAATGATCCGTGCAATTCTGCTCTGTTCGACGCCATTCGGTATCATGAGCCGCACTTCGTCCTGCGGGCGTGAATGGAGATACCAGAGCAGACCAATGGTAGAGTGGCTCCCGGAGATGGAGTATCTGCCCGGCTTGATCTTGTGCAGCGGCGGGATCAGCGTTCCGGCGGCCAGCAGTGGCCAGCGGAAGCGAACCACCCCGGCTTCGTGCAGCTTTTCGACAATGCGGCGGAATCCTTCCCCCCGGTGGACAGCGATTTTGGCTGGCGCCTTCTGCGGCGACATAGAGTTGATGCCGGGGACAAACAAAAGCGTCACGACTACAGCCACAATGGCCAGCGAGATAACCCTCAGCGCCGTTGAACGAAGGGGGGATTTTCTGGGAGGCATCAAGGTTTATGACTTATTGGGAGGAATGGTTCTGCTGACCATCCTTGCACTCCTGCTGGAAGAGGCGCGATTCATTGAGAATGGAGTGGTAGATTCTTTCGAGCGCCTGGCTCATCGCGGGTGAATCGGTATGAGTAAGGACGTTGATGAGCACCTCTTTCTCACGCTCCGGCTGAAGCACGGTCTCTCCCATCCTCGATTTTACGGAGCTGATATTTCCGGCGAACTGCAAACGCTGGCACAGGAGGGCAGCTACCTGCCGGTCGATCTCGTCGATTTTGCCTCTCCATTCTTCAAGCTCCCGCCAGTGATCATTGTTCATTGCACGGCTTTCGGACATGATACGGTCGTCGGTTAAAGGGGGTCGGTTAAACGATTAACCCCGTAGTATAACAAATTGTCTCAAGAAACAGAGGCAGATTATCGCCTTCACCGCTTTCCGGCGAAGAGCCGGAGCCAGTAATCGACCTCCTTGTCGGAGAGCGGCCCCGAAGCGCTTTTGTTCATCCCAGCGCCGTGCCGTTGCCCTTTTTGGCGCCCGTTTTCATCGATAGCGATGCCCATTGCTCCCAGTTCATCGATAAAGGTTTCCGAGTCGATGCACCTGGCGCCATACGCCGTCGAATACCGCTGAATCTCCCGGTCGGAGCTGACGACGAGCGTCATGGTGGCGCGCACGCCCAGCGAACGGACATGATCAATAATCCACCGGTCAGCCGATGTGACGGTGCCGCTGAAGGTAACGTCGACGGCTCCGGTCAAGGTCAATGGTTTCGGCCCACTGCCGCCATCATAAACCAGAATGACATGCCGCCGGGCTTTCTGCCGGTACCGGGCAAGCATCGCTTCGAGCCGTTCCCGCAGATCAGCCATCGACGCTCCAGCCCCGGCTTTTCCGAGCTTGTGAATCAGATTGTATCCGTCAACGACGGTCTCCCGGTAACTCGATGACATGATTCTTTCGATGTTTTTTGCTCTCCGAAAGCAGAAAATATCGCCTCCTGCTGACAGGCAGGATACGTCGAAAAAAGCAATCAGCCCGCGAACTCAAGGGAAAAACGCCATAAAACGGCTTACACAACATGTTCTGTCGGATTAAAAAGAAAACACTGCATGATCGATGCAAACACAAGCTCGTCACGTTGTTTGAGGCCGGGCCGAAAACGATTCTCCATGCTGTTGAGCATTCACTCTTCAGGCAAGAGGACAACATCTCCAGCGACTGTTTCCAGGCATCAGAGGTTACACCATTGATCCTTGTGAGGCATTCCGCTCCGTTTGGATGCTCGACTCGATCCGGAGATCGACCATCCTATCAAGCTCCCGAGCAAAGATGGAAAAAGACGGGATATCGCTCTCACTCACAGCCGTAATCCTTGACCTGCCAGTAGGGCGAAGAGGTGATGAAGGATCGGTCCAGTAACAGATTCATCTGGCGGCTGTCGCCGTGACTGATGGGGTGCGTCATCGGCAATGGCTGATTTTCTCTTGCTCGTCAGGCGCTGTCTCCCGAAAGTAAAAGAAAATGGAGTGATTGGCGTATAAACATCCGGGCGTTCGGACGAAGCGGCATCACTCGCCCTTGAAGCTACCGGAAACGTCAGGCTCGAGATAATCGACCGAATCAAGCCTGCTGACGGTTCCGCCGGGATCGACTTCGTCGGAGCGCGAGAAGAGACCGGGGCGTTCCGGCACGCCGCTTTCGCTCTTGCCATCCTGCTTTTTACGTGAAGCCTTGAGATGGCACCGGTAAAAAAACGGAGAATCCTCTGCTCCTTTCATAACGCTAACGTTTTTTGAACAAGGCTAAAAACTTATAGTCCCGAAAACCATCAATATCCCGCGGACCTCTGCTCCATCCGCATTGCGCACGAACCGGACACAATGCCTCCCGGCGGGATCGTTCCTGACGTCTCGATGCATCTGAAAACTGGCCACGCACTCCATTTCTCAGGAAAAAATCGGTCATGGGGAATTTTTTCTTATTCAGAGCCTTATTTTCAGGTATGGTGTCCTTCGATGTACTTCAAGGTCAATCCATTGCTTCACATAACCAACCACATACACCGCCATGAGCGCTCACATCTATAAGAAACTCGAAATCGTCGGTTCCTCGGCCACCAGCATCGAAGAAGCGGTGAACAACGCCGTTGTCAAAGCCGCTGAAACCATCAGGAACATCCGCTGGGTCGAGCTGGTCGAAACCCGCTGCCACGTCGAGAACCAGAAAATTGCCTACTGGCAGGTCACCTGCAAGATAGGTTTCACCCTCGACGAAAACTGATCCACGCAAGGGAATTACACTACATGTAAAGAGAGACTGCCCGGGCGTCATTGCCAAGGCAGTCTTTCTGCGTTTATGCCATCGTCACACAACGATTAACATTCTTTACGGAGCGGGAGACTCCACCTTCGTTCTATTTTACCGATCAATACCTCCTCACAACATGTGCGTCAAGCCCAGAGCCCAGTTGGTCTGGCTGTGCGAAATCACCGTCTGGTCGCCATTGGTGGCTTTGACCTCGGGAGCCCAGCTGAACGCGGCAGAAACGCTGGTGGCGTCGTTCACGCGATAGCCGAAACCACAGGTGTAGTGATTGGTCGTAATAGCCGGGAAGAGCGGATTGAGATACTCGTCCGGCACCGGATTGGTCGAAAAGCTGGCACCAGCCCGCAGCGCGAGTTTATCGGTGGCCTTGTACTGCACGCCGACCGACCAGATCGTCTGATCCTTCCACTCCTGCGTCATCTTCACGTTGAGATTCTGTCCGGCGAATCCAGGGTTCGAGTCGTCGGCGATGAAGGTCATCTCGAATTTGTCCATGACCGTTGACCAGTCGATGAGTTTCACATCGCCGGCAATCATCCATTTATCAGAAGGATTGAGCGCGATACCAGCAGCAAAGGTTGCCGGCCACTCGAAGTTGCGCACCTTGATTTTGCCGGTAAGCGATTGAGTTATCAGACCGCCAGCAATATCTCCGGCAAACGAAACCGTCGCCTTGTCGGTCTCCAGATCAGAGAGGCGCGTCTGGGTGTGATAGCTCGCGCCGATGGTGACCACTTTGCTGAACTGATGCGTAAAACCGAATTTCAAGCCGGTACCAAACCCCTTGGCTTGACCTATCCAGGGAGAGTTATTCGAAAAATCGAACCGGGCGTAATTGACATCGGAAAACCCGCCAAGTGCGCTAAGCAGCGAACCGCTGACGGAACCGCCATTGCCTGCCATCATACCTGCCAGGTGCTGGCCGTCCATGTCCATCTGCAAGTCCATGCTGGCGATCACCACGTCGAACGATGCGCCAACAGTCGTCTTGCCGGTCAGATGGTAGACCACCGGAAACATGATGCGCCCCACTCCGACCTCGCTCCGGATGTCCTTGCCGCTCATGGGAACCAAGTCGCCATTCATTGATCTGCCCATTCCGAACAGAGGAGAGTCATCTCCATAGTCAGTACCCATGCCGCCTTGGGCAAGCATCGCGACACCATAACTGAGCCTGCCGTCCCGGCGCATGTAGGACATCGAGGGCATGAAGAAAGAGGTCGCATCCGACCTGTCGGTAACGCCGTTGTTGTCCAGCTTGATGTGCGGATGCAATCCTCTCAAGCCAAAACTGACGTTTGATGTCCCCTCCTGCATAAATCCGAGAGTGGCCGGATTATTCATAACCGCTGAATTACCTATGTCATAGGCTGAACCGGCGCCCCCCATCGCCATCGATTTCGGGCCGTACCCTTCGAGGTTCATGCCATTGGTCGCAAAAGCGGACGAGGCTCCGAGAAGCACAAGAAAAGCCAAAGCCGAACATGCAGTTTTTCGAATCATAATGTCTGAGCTGAAGTTAGAAGCTTACGGCCAACTCAATCCACACAACATCTGGCAACCCGAAGGAGGCGGGCAAGCGCCGAATGATCATGGCAGATTGAGGAATAGCCGGGTTGATTATATCCGGAGCGCTGCTCGCTCCGGGACACCTGTTTGGCCCATTGCGATTCAGCGAACCGGAATGCGCTCGATTCTATTGCCGCGACTCGCGCGTAAGCAACCGAGTCTGTGGACGGATGAAAAACTGCATAACCGGATTTGCGCCGGAAAAAATGAAAAGCGAAACAACCTGATCAGCGAAGCGAAGCTGGTCGGAGAGCCAGCATCTCCCGTTTTCCTGCTCGCCCAAATATTGCCTGAGGGGAAAAATACAGGGGTAAATGAAAACGGAAACGAGAAAAACCCAGCCAAATCAATATATAACCAAATCAATATATGATAACATTACCAAAAAGCAATACCTAAAAAATCAGGGCGCAATCCAATAAAAAAAGCGGGCATCGCTGCCCGCTTTTGGAGTGTCAGTGAAACTGCGCCGATTCTCAGTGCTCGGCGGTATAGCGCTCGGGGGCCAGCTCCCAGTGCTCGGGAGACATCCAGAGCGTCGAAAGCAACAGCTCCCGGATGTGCGTGAACTCTTTCGGAAGCCTGTCGTAAAGCTTTTCAAGCAGCTCTTCGTGCGAAAAAAGCTCCTGCTTCCAAGCTTCGCGATCCACCGACATGAGCTTTGAAAATTTGTCTCTTGTGAATCCGTCCAGACCCCGCCAGTCGAGCGATTCATATCTCGGCATCCAGCCGAGCGGGCTTTCCACTGCGCCGGAACGTCCGTGCACGCGCCCCATCATCCACTTGAGCACACGCATGTTGTCGCTGAATCCGGGCCAGAGAAACTTGCCGTTCTCGTCCTTGCGGAACCAGTTCACGATGAAAATCCTCGGCGGATCGGAGAGCGTTCGCCCGACATGGAGCCAATGGTTGAAGTAGTCACCCATGTGGTAGCCGCAGAAGGGCAGCATGGCGAAAGGGTCGCGGCGCACGTCGCCCACCTTGCCCGCTGCGGCGGCGGTCTTCTCCGAGCCCATCGTCGCAGCCATGTAAACGCCGTAATACCAGTTTGAGGACTGATAGACCAGGGGGATGGTGTCACCCCGGCGTCCGCCGAAAATGAAGGCCGAAATCGGCACACCTTCCGGATTTTCCCATTCGGGGTCGATCACCGGGCACTGGCTGGCAGGAGCGGTGAAGCGGGCGTTCGGATGCGCCGCCGATCTGCCGCAGTCGGGAACCCAGGGTTTGCCCTGCCAGTCGAAGAGAAAGTCTGGCGGCGTATCGGTCATGCCCTCCCACCAGACATCGCCGTCATTGGTCAACGCCACGTTGGTGAAAATGCAGTTGGCGTGCAGCGTGGCCATTGCGTTCGGATTGCTTTTGTCCGAGGTGCCCGGAGCCACGCCAAAAAAGCCGTACTCCGGATTGATGGCGTGGAGGCGCCCATCCTTGCCCTGCTTGATCCAGGCGATGTCGTCGCCGACGGTGGTGATCTTCCACCCCTCCATTTCGCCCGGCGGAATGATCATCGCGAAGTTGGTCTTGCCGCAGGCGCTGGGGAATGCCGCCGCCACATAATCTTTTTCACCCTCCGGCGACTCGACGCCGAGAATGAGCATGTGCTCGGCGAGCCACCCCTCGTCACGCGCCATCGACGAGGCAATGCGCAAGGCGAAGCACTTTTTGCCGAGTAGCGCGTTGCCGCCGTAGCCGCTGCCGAAGGAGACGATGGAGCGCTCCTCCGGGAAGTGGACGATGTATTTGGTGTCGTTGCAGGGCCACGGAACATCCTGCTGACCCGGTTCGAGCGGCGCGCCGACCGAGTGCAGGCAGGGCACGAACTCCGCCTCCTCGCCGAGCAGCTCCAGCACCTGACGGCCCATCCGCGTCATGATCCGCATGTTGGTAACGACGTAGGGCGAGTCGGTGATTTCCACGCCGATGTGCGCAATGTGCGAGCCGAGCGGCCCCATGCTGAACGGTATAACATACATGGTGCGCCCCTTCATACAGCCTGCGAAGAGCTTGTTGAGCGTCGTCTTCATCTCCTTTGGCGCAACCCAGTTGTTGGTCGGCCCGGCATCCTGGCGGCGGATGCTGCAAATGAAGGTTCGATCCTCGACCCTGGCCACATCGCTGGGGTCGGAACGGCAGAGGTAGCTGTTCGGACGCTTCTCTTCCGACAGTTTGATGAAAGTGCCACTTTCGACCATCTCTCCGCACAAGCGGTTGTACTCCTCTTCCGAACCGTCACACCAGTAAACCGAATCCGGAGTGCACAGTTCAGCGATCTCCCTGACCCACTGGAGAAGTTTCAGGTTCTTTGCGTAAGACGGAGCGTTGAGTTCTATGGATTGCATAATTGACTGATAAGCGATTATTGAGTGATGCAGGGCACAAACAGGACGCCCCGGCAGGCCATTCCCCCGGGGCATCTGAAATCAGGAGTCTTGAACATCTGTGGACATCTTAAGACGTGCAACACAGCGGAATACCTGCGTGATCATTTTTTTACCGCCTTGGCTTTCAGCGCCGTACTGACGAGCTGCTCGAACGCGGCTTTGCTTCTTGGGCCGACAATCACGCCGGTCAGCTTTCCGGATGCATCCACGACAAAGGTAGTCGGGATTCCGGTAATACCGCCATCGATGTAACCGTTGAAGGCTCTGATCAGAGCAGGAGTGGCCATCATCACCGGCCAGGTCATGCCGTTGCTTTTCATGAAGTTCTTCACCGAAGGTTCCTGTTCGTTGACCGCGATACCGACAAAAGTGAAGCCCTTGGACTCCCACGCTTTCTGAACCTGCACCATATCGGGAATTTCAGACCGGCAGGGCGGACACCAGGTAGCGAAAAAGTTGACGATGTAAGCCGTGCCCTTGAGGGAGGCCGATGAGAAGGGCTTACCATCCACGGTCACGCCTGAAAATGAAGGAGCCGGTATCGGTGCGGCGTCAGCTTGTCCGGAAAAGGTAAACGATGCGGCGAAAACCATGAGCGCGGCCATAAAGACAGCAAAGGAGGAGGTGATTCTTTTCATGTCGGTTCTTTTGGTTACGGTAATCCTGAGCGAATTAATGATCATGCACAACAAATAGTTCTGACACAGAATATAGGAATCCTTGCGTTATGCCTCTTGATACGCCCCTGATATTTCTTTGTGTTTTGAGAACAAATAAGCTATATTTCTTCTCGAATTTTCTTGCCCGCAGGCAAGAAAAGCCGTATCAAGCCACCTTAGCTCAGTTGGTAGAGCAACTGTTTCGTAAATAGTAGGTCGTGGGTTCAAGTCCCTCAGGTGGCTCGCTTATGCCGAGAACCCGAGCCGGGTAACCGGAACAGAGCCTGAAAACCGGAACAGAGCCTGAGTAAAAGAGTCTCGTGATTCCGGCGCCAAACGTTTGATTGCAACCAAAATTCCATACTGTCACCATGCAAGAAGGTAAGATTTCCCAGATCATCGGCCCTGTCGTTGACGTTGATTTCGCTGAAGGCCAACTGCCATCTATTCTCGACGCCCTCACTGTCACCCGTCAGGACGGCTCGAAACTGGTACTCGAAATCCAGCAGCACCTTGGTGAAGAGCGCGTCCGCGCTATCGCCATGGAAGGCACCGACGGCCTGGTCAGGGGCATGAGCGCCGTCAACACCGGCAAGCCGATCCAGGTACCGGTAGGCGGAGAGGTGCTCGGCAGAATGCTGAACGTTGTCGGCGATCCCATCGACGGCAAAGGCGCTGTTCCTGCGAAGAAAACCTACTCGATCCACCGCACCGCCCCCAAATTCGACGAGCTTTCGACCAAAGCCGAGATGTTCGAAACCGGCATCAAGGTTATCGACCTTCTGGAGCCTTACTCTCGCGGCGGCAAGACCGGTTTGTTCGGCGGCGCAGGCGTCGGTAAAACCGTGCTCATCATGGAGCTGATCAACAATATCGCCAAGCAGCAGTCGGGTTACTCCGTGTTTGCCGGCGTCGGCGAGCGCACCCGTGAAGGAAACGACCTCTGGCACGAGATGATGGAGTCGGGCGTTATCGACAAGACCGCGCTTGTCTTCGGCCAGATGAACGAGCCTCCAGGAGCACGCGCACGCGTCGCCCTGACCGGCCTCAGCATCGCCGAGTACTTCCGTGATGAAGAGGGCCGTGACGTGCTGCTCTTCATTGACAACATTTTCCGATTCACCCAGGCAGGTTCCGAGGTGTCTGCGCTTCTTGGCCGTATGCCGAGCGCCGTGGGCTACCAGCCAACCCTCAGCACCGAGATGGGTGAGCTTCAGGACAGAATCACCTCTACCAAGAAAGGTTCGGTAACCTCCGTGCAGGCCATCTACGTCCCTGCCGATGACCTTACCGACCCGGCTCCGGCCACCGCATTCACCCACCTCGACGCCACGACCGTGCTCTCACGTCAGATTGCCGAGCTTGGCATCTACCCGGCTGTGGATCCGCTCGACTCGACCTCTCGAATCCTCGATCCGAACGTCGTCGGTGACGATCACTACAACACTGCGCAGGCTGTGAAGCAGATTCTCCAGCGCTACAAAGACCTTCAGGACATCATCGCCATTCTCGGCATGGACGAGCTGAGCGACGATGACAAACTCGTGGTTGCCCGCGCCCGCAAGGTGCAGCGCTTCCTGTCGCAGCCCTTCTTCGTTGCCGAGGCCTTCACCGGTCTTGCCGGCAAGTACGTCAAGCTCGAAGACACCATCAAGGGCTTCAAGGAGATCATCGATGGCCGTCACGACAACCTACCGGAAGCTGCCTTCTACCTGGTCGGCACTATCGAAGAGGCTGTCGCCAAAGCTAAAACGCTCTAAACCAACGGCAAGACATGGCAAGTTCAGACAAAGCCTTTACACTCGATATCGTCACGCCGCAGAAGCTCTTCTTTTCGGGAGAGATCAACAGCGTCATCGCTCCGGGCCTGAACGGATTGTTTCAGGTGCTGAAAGGGCACGCACCTCTGCTCGCCGCGCTCAAAAGCGGCAAGGTCAGGATTTCTCTTGCTGACCGCTCCGAGGACTCTTTTCAGATTGCCGGCGGATTTTTTGAAGTGAGTGGCAACAAGGCAATTCTGCTGACCGAGGACGTCTCCTGACTCCCGGAAGCATAAAAAGATTAAAAACATCAGCAGTACCTACCCGTGCTGCTGGTGTTTTTTGCTTTCATGAAAATTCTGATCCCCAAAGCCCTTCGCAGGGGAGAGGTCATCGGCCTGATCTCACCATCTTCGACCTGCGCTGAGCCTGAAAAAATCGACCGTGCCGTCACCTACCTTGAGCGCAGCGGCTACAGGGTCAGAACCTCCCGTTATCTGAACCGTGCGGAGCACGATCCGGCCCACACCGACCAGTACAAGCTGCATGACCTTCACCAGATGTTCGCCGACCGCGACGTCCGGGCCATCTTCTGCCTCCGGGGCGGAGCCGGAGCCACTCGCTTGCTCGATCGCATCAACTACTCCCTGATTGCGGCCAATCCGAAAATCCTTGTCGGCTATTCCGATATCACGGCACTCTCTCTGGCCGTGTTCAGAAAAACCGGTCTCGTCAACTTTTCCGGCCCCATGGCCGCTACCGAACTTTTCGCGCCCAGCAGCTACACTGAAGAACATTTCTGGGGAATGCTGACCGATCCGGGTTACTCGAAGCACCTCACCAATTTCAGCGAACACGCGATCAGTTGCATCAGCCCCGGCGCCGTCACCGGAAGGCTTATTGGAGGCAACCTGTCGGTGCTCTCCTCGCTGGTTGGCACGCCCTACCTGCCATTGTTCAGCGGGAGCATTCTATTCACTGAAGATGTCAACGAACCGGCCTACCGGATAGACCGGATGCTCTCTCACCTCTTCAATGCCGGTCTGGCGCAGAAGTGCCGGGGCCTCATGTTCGGTCAGTTCAGCAAGAGCCCCTCTGACGAAAACCGCGATTACCGCTTCGACAAGATTTTCACCTATTACACGAACCGGATGCACGAAGGGGCGCCGGTAATGACCGGCCTCTCCTATGGCCACATCCGGGAGCTGATGACCCTGCCGATTGGTGCCCGATGCCGTCTGGAAATTTCACCGGAACGATTCGCGTTCGGGGCTGTGGATGCGCCCGTCTCATGCTGAAGCCGGGCTTGCTGAAAAGCCTTCTGCACTATAAATTACCGTTTACTTTTCAGACAAACCGATACCCATCATCATGATCCGGTTGACCGCAGGCAACAATTCCGATACCAGAACAGAAGAGCTTGTCGCCGATGTCGATACCCTCGACTCCTGGCGCGTGGTGCTCTTCAACGATGACGATCACACCTTCGACGAGGTGATCTTCCAGATCATCAAAGCCGTTCGCTGTCCGCGAGCCATTGCCGAAAAGCACACCTGGGAGGTGCACACCAAAGGTCGTTCGATCGTCTATGCCGGTGAAATGTTCAACTGCATCCGCGTCAGCGCCATCCTCGAAGAGATCGCCCTGAAGACCGAGATTCAGACGGGATGACGCTCTCGTGACGCGCCCGTGTCTTGGACTGAGGAGTCACACCTCTCCGCTTTTTTCAAACCCCATCCCCTGTTTATCATCCAGTTCGGCACCGCTATCCAGCCCATTGCTGACCTACGTTCACGAAGAACCTCGCAATGTTACTGCTCTTCATCGCCATGCTGGCCCGCAGAAAACGCCCCGAGTAATTCGGGGCGTTAACGGCCTGATTGACGCAAAGAGAGATAATGAGGCAATAGCTGCACCTTGACGAAAGCTATCTTCCGAACTGCTGCCTTACCTCTTCCGCAGTGCGTTCGTCTGCGGGGGTAATCAGGATTCCAGGCGGAACCGTTTCGTACATCTCCCTGAATTTTTTCACGCAATCTGCCGAGGCAAAGTAGATTTCATCGATGAATTCAAGGTCGATCTTCTCGACATGATCCTGCGCACCGTGCACGTAAACGGCGAGCGGCGTCACCTCGTTGCCGCCTTCGCGAAGCTGCGCGGCCGCCAGCTCATCAACATGCTCCGCGCCCGGCAGGAGAATGCGCTGGCCCGTCAGCCCCTGATCGCGCAGCATCTCGCCGATACTGGTCGGCGTTTCCGCTTCGAGTCGGCAATCGGCAATGATGCCGTGTTCCTGAAGCTCCGTGGCCGCCGAGCGGTTCGAGGCGCAGATGGTCAAATGCGCCAGATGGCGGACGTCGCGGCCATGCTCGAAGAGATATTTGAAAAAGTAGCGCACGGCGAAGCGGTTCTGGAAGAAGAGCACCGAGAACTGGTCGATCCCCTCGATGCTGGCTTTCACCGCGCCGAGGTCAGCGCCCGCCACCTGCTGGCATGGAAAGGGCACGGTGATGTAGTCGGCTGGCGTATATTTTTTCGGTGCGTCGCCGGTCATGAGCACCTTCTTCTTGCGCGAATACCAGTTCTGCTCGATGAACTGGCTGATGTTGTCGCCGATGATGAGCAGCGCCGGAGAGTAAACCGCCCGCTCGCGCTTGCGGAACTCGTCGAGCGTGCCGGTGAAAATCTTCTGGTTGTAGCGCGTGGCGTTCTGCACCACGGCCACCATCGTACTGCCACTCCGCCCCTTGGCCGCCACCGCGTCGAGCACGTCATGCACCGACGAGGCGACCATGTAATAAACAATCGTGTCGGTATCGGGCGCCTGAATCTGGCTGATCGGGTGGCCGGTGCAGAAGGCCACCGATGAGGAGACCTTGCGCATGGTCAGCGGAATCTCGGTGTAGGCGCTCGCGCCGTGCGCCGCCGTAATGCCGGGAATGATCTCGTAATCGATACCATGCTGGCGCAGCGTGTCGATCTCCTCGCCACCCCGCCCGAAGATGAACGGGTCGCCGCCCTTCAGTCGCACGACCGTGCGGCCTAAAAGCGCGTGACGCACAATCTCCTGATTGATCTCCTCCTGCTCGAAATGGTGGCTGTCTTTGCGCTTGCCGGTGTAGATCTTCTCGGCCTTGTAGGGTTCGAGCATCTGGGGAAGCACCAGGTCGTCGAAGAGGATCACGTCCGCCTCGCGCAGCGCCCGGTCAGCCTTGAGCGTGAGCAGCTCCGGATCGCCCGGCCCCGCGCCCGCGATATAGACATAGCCTCTCTTTGCCGCGGCCTGCGGCTCTGTATGGATTGAATCGGTCATAGCGGATACTTCCTTGCGAAATTACTGATTGTCTTCCGGCCAGGTTTCGTTGACGAACTCGCGAAGCCGGTTGCGCCACTCCACGGACTTTTTGACGTTCTGGCCGTTCGAGGAGACGGCGACGCTCATCTCGCCTTTTTTTGATGATGGCCGGGGAGATAAAGCCGGATAGTTCCCGGTTATCCACCACGTTCACCAAGATGCCCCGCGCCTCAGCGTCATCCCGCACACGGCGGTTGACCGCCTCGACGTTCGTGCTGGCATAGACCAGAAACGCGCCATCGAGATCGGAGGAGTCGTACTCTTTATAGATTTCCGTAAACCCCTTGCCCTTGAGTTCGTCGATGATCTCCGGAGAGACGATGGTGATGTCCCGGGTATACTTCTCGATGGTCTGAATCTTGTGCTGGGCAATTTTGCCGCCGCCCACGAACAGAATCTTCTTGTTGTCTACCCGGATGTTGAGCGGCAGAAACACTTTCATAGATGCGTCCATTTTGACCATAAACAACGGCCCCGGCGCAGGTTCAGTTCCCGCGCCGGGGCCAGTGAAGAGATACGGTGGCGTCCGTTTTACAACGACTTCACGCCGGATACAGCAGGCTCACTCCTGCGTCTTGACAGCGATGGCGGTCTTGAGCAGCATGGTCAGGACAAGCAGGCCGATGGCCCAGATGCCGAGCGTGACCGAAATTTCAGTGGCGGTCGGCATGTAGTCCACAATCGCTTCGAGCGGCGTCGGTACGAATCCGCCGAAGACGAGACCCATGCCCTTGTCGATCCAGATGGAGACCACCAGACCGATGCAGGCCGCGATGAGCGCGCCGTTCTTGCGGCGAAGCGGCGGCGAAAGCAGCATGCCCACCGAGATGATGCCGGTGATCAGCGAGAACCACATCCAGGGCACGAGCGGCGCGTGGCCTTCGAGTCCAAAGAAAAGGTACTGCAAGCTGTGCTTGTGCGCAGGAATGTTGCTGTAGAAGGCCGTGAAGAACTCGGTGCCGAGAAAGAAAAGGTTAGCCAGCCCGGCGTAGGAGCTGAGCACGGCGAGCTTCAGGCGCGCCTCCTGACCGGCGTCGAACTTGGCGACCTTTTTGAGGATGAAAGTGAGCAGAATCAGAATGGCCGTACCGGCGGCGAAGGCCGAGGCGAGAAAGCGGGGCGCGAGCACTGCAGTGAGCCAGAGATGGCGACCCGGCAGACCGGCGAAGAGAAAGGCCGTGACGGTGTGGATGCTGAAGGCCCACGGAATCGAGATGTAGATCAATGCCTTCACCCACGGCGCGGGAGCCACGCCCTTGCGTTCAGCGCCGAGCACCGCCCAGCCGCTGATGAGGTTCAGGAAGAGGTAGCCGTTGAGCACCATCACGTCCCAGAACACCATCGAGTGGGGAGAGGGATAGAGCAGCACATTGAGCACGCGGTCGGGGCGGCCCATGTCGGCGAGGATGAACAACATGCACATGAGCGCTGCCGAAACGGCGAGGAACTCGCCGACGATGACGATTTTGGAAAATGCCTTCTGGTTGTGCAGGTAGTAAGGCAGCACCAGCATCACCGCCGAGGCGGCCACACCGACCAGAAAGGTGAACTGGGCGATATAGACGCCCCAGCTTATGTCACGGCCCATGCCGGTGACGCCGAGACCGATGGTCATCTGGCGGGCGTACGCCGACACTCCAAGCCCGATGACAACGAGCAGGATGGCTACCCATGTCCAGTAGCCGCGGCCTCCTTTGAGCGCTTTCTCGATCATGGCTTATGGTTAGATGATGTAAAAGACTGACGGCAGCGTGCCGAGTTCCGGCTTGCGCTGCATGGTTTCGTTTGCGGCGAGCAGCTCGCGAATCTCCGAATCGGGCTTGTTCAGGTCGCCGAAGATGAGCGCCTTTTCGGGACACGAATCGACGCAGGCCGGAAGCTCGTTCTTGACGAGCCGCTCCGAGCAGAAGTTGCACTTCTCGACAACGCCGCGCATTCGCGTCGGATAGGTGTTGCTCAGCTCCTTGATATTCGGACGCGGATCCAGCCAGTTGAAGCTGCGCGATCCGTACGGACAGGCGGCCATGCAGAAGCGGCAGCCGATGCAGCGATGGTAGTCGATCGACACAATGCCGTCCCAGCGCTTGAAGGTCGCTTCGGTCGGGCACGCCTTGGTGCAGGGCGGCTCGGAGCAGTGGTTGCAGAGCGTCAGTACCTTGCGCTCCAGCACGTCGGGATTCTGAAACTGCTTGCTGGCGGATGGGAAAGCATTTTCATAGCCGCTCTTCCATATCCACTTGACCTCGTTCTTCGTATGGCCGAAATCCGGCACGTTGTGGTCATGGTGGCACCGGACGATGCACTCGGTGCAGTTGCCGAGACACTTGCGTGTATCGACCAGCATTCCCCAGCGAACCTTGCCCGGCACGGGCTTGTCGGTAAAATTCGACATATCGGTCTGTTCGAGCGCGAACGCCGGGAACAGACCCGCGGCGGCGCCAAGGCCGGCAAGAGCGCCAAGCCCTGCCTTCTTCAGAAATTCTCTGCGATTTTGACTCATTGCGGCACCTCCATCGGCGACAAGTGACAGTTCCAGCATGTCGGCTTGACATTGGCATACTCGTGACACATAAAACAGAACATTGGATTTGAACCGTGGCATCCGAGACAAGTGTTGAGACTTTTGTCGAAGTGCTCTCCCTCTGGATTGACGAAGGTGCGGTTCCCTTCGCGCACCGAGTCATGACGCCACTTGTTGAGAATCTGCATGTGGTGCGCCCGCATGTAGTCGGTCGGCAGGATGCACTTCGAGCTGTCCACCGGCGCGCCTTTGGCGGGCAGCGCTACGGCAGGCGAGGCGGCATCGGCGGCGATTGCCGGATGCGAGCCGTGATGACTGGCCTGGATGAAGAACCATGCCGCCACGAAGACGGTCAAACCTGCGGCGAGGGCGACCAGAAACTGACTGAACTTATTCATCGTCGTCATCCTCCTCGAATCCGGCCATAGGGTTCTCTCTCAGGTCTTCGGTTCTTTTCTTTTCTCCATCCATGATGAGGGCGTTGCCAACCAGCTCGTGCAGGCCGTAGACCGTTACGCCCGGATTCCAGTAGCGCATCAGCGCCGGAAGGCTCGCGCGGTCGATGGCGCAGATGGTAACCAGCGAATCGACCTTGTGCTTCTCGCGCACGTGCGCTACGGCGCTCGCTCTCGGAAAGCCGCCTCTCATGCGGGTGTCCATGAACTCCTCGGCGTTCAGGCCGCTGCCCGATCCGCAGCAGAAGGTCTGCTCCCTGATGGTGTTCTCGGGCATTTCGTGGAAAACGTTGCACACCTTGTTGAGCACATAGCGGGGCTCCTCGAACATGCCCATGCCGCGAGCCACATTGCACGAATCGTGGAAGGTGGCGCGAAGATGGTCGTTGCGTTTCGGATCGAGCTTGAGCTTGCCGTGCTTGATGAGGTCAGCCGTAAACTCGACGATATGCACCATCTTGGTGGCCTTCGCGTTGGTGAACTTCGTGCCGGTGATTGGCGAAACCGGCTCCTTGAGGAAATCGGCCGGACCGTTCATGGTGTTCATGTACTGATGCACCACGCGCCACATGTGGCCGCACTCGCCGCCGAGAATCCATTTCACCCCGAGGCGCTTGGCCTCGTGGTACATCTTGGCGTTGATCTTCTTCATCATCTCGTTCGAGGTGAACATACCGAAGTTTCCCCCCTCCGAAGCGTAGGTGCTGATGGTGTAGTCGAGGCCGATGTGATGGAACAGCAGCAGATAGCCCATCATCGTGTAGACGCCGGGATCGCCGAACACGTCGCCCGACGGCGTGATGAAGAGAATCTCCGCCCCCTTGCGGTTGAAGGTGGGATTGACCCGCACCCCGGTGAGGTCTTCGATGTCGTCCACCATCGACATGATGTTCTGCTTGAAGGTGTGCGGCTCGATGCCGAGATGGTTGCCCGTGCGGTTGCAGTTGGCCACCGGCGCGAGAATCCAGTTGTTGTTCACGCCGATCAGGTTGAGCAGCTCGCGCACCATCATGGTGATCTCGGCGGTATCGATACCCATCGGGCAGAAAACCGAACAGCGGCGGCACTCGGTACACTGATGGAAATACATGTGCCACTCTTTGATCACATCCTGTGTGAGCGTTCTCGATCCCGAAAAGTTCTTCAGAATCTTCGCGAAGGTGGTGAAGTCGTTGCGATAGACCGAACGGACAAGCTCGGCGCGCAGCACCGGCATGTTCTTCGGATCGCCAGTGCCGAGGAAAAAGTGGCACTTGTCGGCGCAGGCACCGCAGCGTACGCAGCTATCCATAAACACCTTGAACGAGCGGAACCGCTTCAGGCGATCCTTCATGCCGTCGCGGATGGTCTTCTCCCATCCTGCGGGAAGCTGCCAGTCCTTGTCGGTGGCAGCCCATTTCCTGGGATTGGCGAAGTGCAGCTCATCGAGCACTTCCGGCTTGGCAGGAAAACACCAGTTGCCGTCACGGAACTCCACCGGCAGGTCCCACCAATCCTTGCCAGCCAGATCCCCCTTGAGGAGGCGCGGCTTCTTTTGTTCGAACTCTTTTTTGAGTTCGTCCGGTTTGAGGGCGTATTTATTGGACATAATTGATTATTGCTTTTCGACCGGAAGACCTGCCTTCTTCATTTTTTCGCGGAACTCGTCCTCGTATTCGGCATAGGTCCTGAACTTGATGTCGGGATTCCAGGGGTTGACATGACGCCTGGCGCGGCTGTTGTTCGGCAGGTTGCGCGTCGGGCTGAGGAAAATGCCGCCCATGTGCACCAGCTTGCTGAACGGAATGTAGGCGAGCAGCACGCAGACCAGGAACAGGTGAACGTAGAACAGCGCGCCGATCGGCTCGGGCGCGTCGAAACCGAAGTGAGCCAGCGTAATGGCCAACGCTTTGACCGGCATAACGTTGACTTTGGTCACGTAGCGCATGCTGATGCCGACAATGGCGATAGCGCCGAACAGGAACAGCGGGAAATAGTCTGTTGAAAGAGACAGAATCCGCATCTTTTCGTCCGACAGGCGGCGCAGCACCAGGAATGTGATAGCAGCAAGCGCTATGGCGTCTGTGATGTAGAATGCCGGCACGGTCACATCGAGAAAGCGATCCGCAGTTTCAAGCAGCTCGATCGGCAAGGGCAGGGTATCAAGGAAAAAGCGCGCGTGGCGGATGACGATGATGAGCATCGACCAGTGGAACGCGAGGCCGCCAAGCCAGAGCCATTTGTACGAACCATAGACGAGCTTCGGGCCGCCATACAGCTCGGCCTTGGTGTTGCGGAACAGCGACCGGAACAGGAAGACTTCGGAGAGCACCCGCATCGCAGCCATGAAGGGATTCGACGGGCTTTCCAGTGGGTTGGTCTTGACCCAGTCGAGCGACTGCTCCTGACCGCAGGTGGTCGGAATATTGAAGGGAACCGGCCTCCGTATCCAGTCCACCAGCCGGAAAAGCATACCGAGCACGAGAATGGCCGCAGCAGCATAAGGGATAACGATGGCGAAAACGTAGTCGAGCTTGCCGAAGGTGATGCCGATATAGGGAATCAGCGCCAGCACGATCACCGCAATCAGCGGTTTCAGCACTTTCTTCATGCTTCAGCCCTCCTGAGCGCCATGTGCATTTTCCGGCGGCCCTCGTCATATTTGATCTGGCAGATAGTCTCCCGGTGCTTCATGTAGCTGTCAAAAGCTTGCAGGGTAAGCTCTTCGAGACGATCGCGGCACGGATGATCGCATTCGACCGGAAGCTCTTCGATCATCCCCTTAAGCATAAACAAAATCGACAGGGATTTTGATGGTGGAATATCCTGGACGGCAAGAATCCGGGTAATACGCATGATCGGCTCGGCAGCCTGCATGGCGCGATCCGTCACGGCATCGAGCAGAGCATCCAGCTCCTCGGCAATCGCCGCAGCGACCAGTGAACCGTGGCTCATTCCGCCAGGCAGCATTGCCACGACCGATGAGGTCCAGCGCTCGAGCAGGGCTTTCCGGTTCTCTTTAACTATCTGTTCCCACGCTCTCGTCATAAGATTGCAGAATAAGAGGTTGTTACATTCAAAAACAGTCCGCCAGCCGGCAAAAGACCGGCGTACTTGAAGCGCTTCCCGAAAACGAGGTCAGGCACATTTGGCCATGAAGGCATCGTAAACCGGACGCCAGGTCTTGGCCTCAGCCTCGAACGGTATTTCGAGATACTGGCAAAGGTATAACGCGTCATAAGCTCCGCAGATATCGCCTTTTTTCAGCGCTTCGAGCGCCTTCTTGCCAGCGGCGGCGGTATCCTCGCCCGTCAGACGGGCCTGACGCCAGTAGTTGATTGCCTCATCACGATACACGGCGTTCCGGGGCAAAGCCTCGGCAGCTTTCAGGTTGCTGACCTCGACCTGGCGATTGCCAAAGGCAACCGGCCAACCGGTGTCCTGCCAGTGCGAAGAGGTTTCGATGGCCTTCTCGACCATCTGGATCATATCGTCCATCATAGTGTTTCGGTCTTTTCAGGTTACGAATCCAGCCATCTCACAGTCCGTCGCCCATGCCCATCTGGATGTAACCGCAGGGGCAGACCAGAGAGCAGAGGTGGCAGCCGACGCATTTCGAGTAATCGGTGTAGACTTTTTCGCCTGCCGGGTTGTCGCGGAAGCGGGTGATGGCCTCCTGCGGGCAGAACGAGACGCACTGCTTGCAGTCGAAGCAGAACCCGCAGCTCATGCAGCGCTTCGATTCCGTGAGCGCCTGTTCGTGCGTCAAGGCTTCGAGCAGTTCGTCGTGGTTGCCTACCACCACCTCCGGCTCGATGCTCGTGCGTTTGGCCTGCGGGGTGTGCAGAAAGTAGAGCAGGTCCTGCTTGTGCGGTTTGGTGATCTCGCGGTACGGCGTCTCGGGCATCGGTTCGCCTTTCAGGAAGGCGTCGATGGCGTAGGCGGCTTTGCGGCCGTGGCCGACTGCCGTGGTGATGAGATCGACCTTCAGGGCGTCGCCGCCGCCGAAGAGTTTGTCGCGTCCGGGGATGCGGAAGTTGCGGTCAACCTTGAGCCACGGGCCGCTCGCCGCGCTGCCGAGACCCGACAGGTCGGTCGCCTGGCCGATGGCTGCAACCACCATGTCCGCTTCGATCTCGAAGGTTTCGCCATTGGGCTTGTAGCGCAGGAACGGGATCGGTGAGTTCCAGCCTTCCTCGCCTTTTTCTTTTTTGACCATCTTCGTGCAGCGCAGGCCGGTGACGCCCGACGCTCCGCCGAGCACCGCTGTCGTGCCGGTGAGGAAGTGCATCGTCGTGCCCTCTCTGTTCGCGTCGTCGAATTCGTTCTCGAAGCAGGCCATCTCTTCGCGCGGTACGCCGGAGATGATGGTGGCTTGCGAGCCGAGACGCAGCGCAAGTCTGGCGACGTCCATGGCGACGTTACCGTCGCCGATGACCACTACCTTCTTGCCAACCGGGATGTCGTCGCCCAGCACTTCGTAGCTTTTCAGAAAGTCGATGGCGTTGGTGGCACCGGGCGTGCCGTCGAAGCCGGGCACGGGCAGACCTCTTCCCTTCTGCGCACCGACGGCGATGAAGACCGCGTCGTAGTCAGCTTCGAGCTGTTCGAGGGTGATGTCTTTGCCGATGGTGACCCCCATCTTCGTCTCGACGCCGAGCTCGATGATACGGCCGATTTCGGCTTCGAGCACCTTGCGATCCACGCGGTAGCCCATGATGCCGTAGAGCACCATGCCGCCGAGCTTTTCGTTGGCGTCGTAGATGGTGACGGCGTGGCCTTTGCGGCGAAGCTGGTAGGCTGCCGACAGGCCTGCCGGGCCGCCGCCGATGATGGCAACGCGTTTGCCGGTGTCAGCGCCGGGGCCTTTGAGTTTCAGATTATGTTCGATGCCATAGTTGCCGAGCACCTGCTCGATGGCGTTGATGGCTACGCTTTCGTCGTGCACGCCGCGATTGCATTTGCTCTGGCACGGGTGCGGGCAGATGCGGCCCATCACCGCCGGGAACGGGTTGGTGTCGGTCGCCGTTTCCCAGGCCGATTTCAGCGGGTCGTCCGACGGATCGGTGCCGTTCAGATACCGGTTGATGGCCCGGATGTCTTCGCCTGCCGGGCACTCGGCGGTGCACGGCGGCGTCTGCTTGACGTAGATCGGGCATTTATGGCTGTGATCCCCGAAGGCGACGATCTTGTCGGTCCCTGTCAGTTCGCTGAAGGCAGGAAAGACATACTCTGTCGCAAAATCGAGAATCGGGTTTGATTCTGCATTCATGAGGTTGCTCCTTTGCTTTTCAGCTTAAAAACGGATGTGCGCCGACTGGTTGAAGGTGGTTCGGGCGTGACGGTAGCTGTCGATCATGTTGTCGTCGAACTTGAGGCCGGTCTCTTCGAAGAACCGTTTCCAGCCGATCCGGTTGATCCATTCGCCGATGCGCTCCCACGGACGGCCTCCGGCTTTGTAGGCCGTCAGGATGCGGCCAACCACGTCGGTCACTTCCGGCCAGCGTGGCGGGTTGTTCGGCAGGTTGTGCGCGACGAGGCTCATCGTCGAGGGCTTGCTTCGGGCGTTGCTGTTTTTGCCGCCGACCCAGACGGCGAACTTGGAGTGCTCGGGGTGGTTGATCTCCATGGCCGGGCAGGCGCCGAAGCACGCGCCGCAGCAGATGCACTTGGCTTCGTCAACCATGAGCGTCTTTTTGCCGTCGACGACCGTCGGGCGGATGGCTGCAACCGGGCAGCGGGCGACCGCTTTGGGAAGCTCGCAGGTCTTGACGAGGTGGTCGTGGTTGATGCGCGGCGGGCGGGTGTGCTTGACGACGACCGCGATGTCGGCCTGGCCGCCGCAGTTGATCGAGCAGCACGAAGTCGAAAGACGCACCTTGTTGGGCATCTGCATGTCCTTGAATTCGTTGTAAACCGTGTCCATCATCGACTTCACCACGCCCGAGGCGTCGGTGGCCGGAATGTCGCAGTGCAGCCAGCCCTGGGTGTGCGAGACCGCCGAGACGCACATGCCGGTGCCGCCGACCGGAAAGCCGAGCGATTCGAGTTCCTGGATCATCGGTTCGATGTTGCCCTCGTTCGGCGTCAGGAATTCGACGTTGTTGCGCACCGTGAAGCGAAGGAAGCCGTCGCTGTATTTGTCGGCGATGTCGCAGAGCTGGCGCACCTTGTCGACGGTGTCCTGGCGAGGCGTGCCCGCGCGGACGGTCCAGATGATGTCACCGCTCTCGGCTACGTGCTTCAAGACGCCCGGCTTCGGAATTTCATGGTATTTCCACTTGCCGTAGTTTTTCCTGACCACCGGATGCAGCGCCTCTTCGTAGGTGTGCGGACCCGACTCTATGGTCTTCCAGGTTCTTTCCTGACTGCTCATGCTCGTTCCTGTAGGTTGATGCGCACCGGCTCCTTTCGCGGGAGCCGGTACGGCTGAGTTTGTGCTGTTGTTTCGTAGCGTCTCTGGTGCTGTCCAGAAAGGCGGCTCTCAGTACTTGGCTTTGAAATACGGGTTGTCCCTCGGGCGCGAGATCTGGTTGATGTCGTACTCGATGCCGACGCCGTCGAGGAACTGTTTCAGACCCACGCGCTCAATGGTTTCGCCGATGCGCTCGTGGTCGAGGCCGGCGTCGTCCCACCAGTCGATGATCTCTTCGATCAGTTCGATGAAGGCTTCACGGTCTTCGTCCGTCTCCATCTTCATGAACGGCACGATGAGCGAGCCCATGTTGACACCGACTTTCAGCGTGTTCTTGCCGCCCATCAAAAGCGCGATGCCCTTTTCCTTGCCGGGCGAGAGCGCTTTGGACATGGCGTTGATGCAGTGCATGCAGCGCACGCAGTCGCGCGTCGAGATGTCGATGTCGCCGTCCTGCAGCCGGATCGCTTTGGTCGGGCAGTGGTTGATGACGTTGTTGACCAGAGCATCGACGCCCTTTTCGGCGATCCACGCTTTCACCTCGTCGTGGTCGATCTGGATCGCGTCACGCCACGTGCCAATGACGGCCAGGTCGGAGCGCATGATGGCGTTGGTGCAGTCGTTCGGGCAGGCGGAGAATTTGAATTTCAGCTTGTAGTTCCATTCGGGGCGGTGCACCTGCGGAGAGAAGTGTTTGAGCGCGTCGAGGTGCAGCTTGAGGTTGTCGTAGCAGGCGTTGTCGCAGCGGCCTGGCCCGATGCACGACACGCCGGTGCGCATGCCGGCGCCTGCGCCGCCGAGATCCCACCCCTTCTGGTTCAGCTCGTCGAAGCACGCCTGCACCTTGTCCTGCTCGATGCCCTGCAGCATGATGTCGCCCGTCTGACCGTGCAGGGTGATGATGCCGCTGCCGTATTTCTCCCAGATGTCGCACAGTTCGCGCAACATCGCCGTGTTGTAGTGCAGGCCCGGAGCCGGCTGGATGCGCATCGTGTGGAATTCGGCCGCTTCGGGGAACTTGTCTTTAATCATCGAGTAGCGCGTGATGATGCCGGCGCCGTAGCCGTCCACCGTGACGAGACCGCCTTTCCAGTAGCCCATCTTCGTTTTGTAGGAATATTCGAGCTGGTCCAGCACGCCACGAAGCATCGGCTTCTCTGTCCGCTCCGCAAGCTCCTTGAAGCCCGAGATGAAGCTCGGCCACGGTCCGCTTTCAAGCTGGTCGAGCATCGGCGTTTCGTTCAGGAACTTGCCGTTGACCGATGATCCGCACCCGCCGCAATGGCACGACTCGTTCACAGCGCTGTCGTTAGCACTCATGTTGCCTCCTTTGGTTCTCAGATACTTTGGTGACCGGCGCACGCTCCGGTGCGCCCGTCAATTTCGTTGTGGGTTTGCATCAAGCGCCGCGACTCAGACGCAGCCGGTCGGCTTGGGAAGGCCGGCAATCTTGCAGGCCTGCAACGCCGGGCCTTTCGGGAACATCGCGTACAGGAACTCTGAGGCCTCTTTCTTATCCATCCCCTTCTCGGTGGCTACCGCCTTGGTCAGCACCTTCACGGCTGGCGCAATCTGGTACTCCTTGTAGTAGTTCCTCAGAAACTTCACCAGATCCCAGTGCCCCTCTTCCATCGTGATATCCTCACCTTCAGCGATCTTTACCGCTACCTCTTCCGTCCAGTCATCCAGATTCACCAAATAACCGTTCTCGTCCGTCTCGACGCTCATGCCATTGACTTCAATTGCCATAATGATTCTCCTTTAAAGTGAGATATAATGTTGAAAATGAGTGTAGACGACGGTCATGTATCGCGCCCCGCCAGCCCACAAGCAATATCGATATGCAGTTATGTAGTTAACATAATCATTTCAATTTTTCAACAGATCAGGACGTTTTCTTTGTTCGGCCTGTTCGGCCATAAACAGTCTGACAGAAAGCTGCGAATCCGATGACAGCACTCAATCAGAAAGCCCGGAATTCACAAGGAGTGATATTTGAAAAAACGGAAGGAATTTTCAGGTGGTCGACTACGGTGCCCTTTAAACCACTGAACGATGTAGTTAGCAAAATATCATGAATGAATCAAGCTTTCCGAAAAAATTAGGCCTCCGGCAAAAGGGTAATTTCAGTCTCTCTCCAGCCATCCCTGCTCCTTGAATTTCAACGCAAGCCCGACAAAACGCTCCGCCCATCCGGGGTTTGCCACCGCATGGAAATGGGCGTACGAAGCGAACAGGTTCCGGTAAAGCAAACCATCCTCGCACCCGGTCAGCCCGAAGCCTTTCGCCACATCGAACTGGCAGGCGAGATCAACATTACCAGCCGCTGGTTTTGAATAGTGAAACTCATGCGCCCTGACCCGCTCGCCCACCGAAAACCATCCAGAACCGGCGCGGCTTTCGAGTTCCAGATAGCCGCACCCGGCGGGCTTTCGCTGATAGACGATATCAATCGGAAGCACGCCCGCGAGAGGCCATTGCCTACCCTCCCACGTCGCACTGCGGCACAAGTAGATCAGTCCGCCGCACTCGGCCCACGCGGGCATTCCCGCCTCGATCCGCTCGCGCACGTCGCGCAGGAGAACGGCATTGGCACTCAATTCACGGAAAAAAGATTCCGGAAAACCGCCACCGAGATACAGGCCATCGATCTCTGGAAGTGAATCCGTTTTAAACGTATCGATGAACACCAACTCCGTCCCGGCCTCACGCAGGGCATCGAGGTTGTCGGGGTAGTAAAAGCAGAACGCGGCGTTTCGAAAAACCCCGATTTTTGCTGTCGGGCTTTTCTTCGGAACTGAAACTTCGGCTGTATCCAGTACCGGCAACGGCGAGGCACGGTCAAAAAGCTTGCGGATAGCATCAACATCGCAGTGGCGCTCGACCTGCTGCGCGGCGATGCGGATGAACGCTTCGGCATCAGAAGCCTCGCCGACGGTCACGAGACCGAGATGGCGTTCGGGCAGCATCAGCGACGAGTCAGCGGGAATCGCGCCAAGCACCGGCACATTGCAGAAGGTTTCGATAGCCGTGCGCTGCTTGGACTCCTGCCGCGCGCTGGCGACATGGTTCAGGATCACCCCGGAGATGTTGACCTTCGGCGGCATCGCCTTAAGACCGAGCACCTGCGCGGCCACGCCACGATTCATCCGGCGGCTGTCGATCACGAGCAATACTGGCGCGTCGAGCAGCGCGGCCAGCCCGGCGGTGCTGTCCGAACCGGCCATTTCCATGCCGTCATGCAGCCCGTGGTTGCCCTCGATCAGGGCGATGCTTCCCGGCCTCTGGGCGCAGGCCCGGACGAAAGTGCTGCGGCAGGCCGCTTCGCCCATCATCCAAGTGTCGAGATTGTAGCACTCGCCGCCGCTCGCGACGCGGTGCCACATCGGATCGATATAGTCCGGCCCTTTCTTGAAGCTCACCAAGGGCAGTCCCTTTTCAGCCAGAAGCCGAAGCAAGCCCAAGCTCACCGTGGTCTTACCGGCACTCTTCCACGAAGCCGAAATCACGAGCCTCGGAATCGAAATCAAAGCCAAATCAGCAACTCCTTACCTGGTCGGCAGGTTTAATAGAATCATTTTTTCTTGACTCTGCTCCACAGAACAAAGTCATGCCCTACAATGCAGAAGCTATTTATAAGCTATTAAGCAGCAAATTTAAATAACAATGTCCTGAAACGACTATACGCAAACAAAAAGCAAAAACACCAATCAAGTCAGATGCACGTTTATACGCAAATCTGCACAAATGCCCACAGAGCAATCATCAACGAAATCTTGCCGTTAAGACAGCATCCCGTTTTCTCACAAACACCTCACGTCCTCACTCGGCACGTTAAATCCCCTTCATTTGTTATATTTGCGGTTTGTACGCCGGCCCTTGGGTGGGTGACTCCGAATTTTTCAAACTCTCAGATCAAACGATGAGCAATTCCGATCAGTCGCGGGTGCAGATGCAGAGTCTGTCGCCCGATAAAGTGATGAGCAAGCTGGTTTCGCTGGCCAAGCGGCGCGGCTTCATTTTTCCGTCGTCGGAGATTTACGGCGGCCTGTCGTCGTGCTTCGATTACGGCCCGCTCGGTAGCGAGATGAAAAAGAATATCAAGGATTTGTGGTGGAACGCGATGACGCGCCGCCATCAGAATATCGTGGGGATCGACGCGTCGATCATGATGAATCCGACCGTTTGGGAGGCTTCGGGCCATGTGGCGAGCTTCAACGATCCGCTGATCGACGACAAGACCACCAAGCGCCGCTACCGCGCCGATCACCTGATCGAGAACCATATCGAGAAGCTTCACCGCGAGGGCAAAGAGGCCGAGGCGGCTGCCATCAAGGTGGCATACGAGGCCGCGGAGGGCACCGAAGATCCGAACCGAACACTGTACAATATCATTATCGAATCGGGCATCAAGGCTCCCGATACCGGCTCGGCGGACTGGACGGAGGTGCGCCAGTTCAACCTGATGTTCCAGTGCAACATGGGCGCGATCGCCGGTTCTGGCGGCGTGGTCTATCTGCGCCCTGAGACGGCGCAGGGCATTTTCGTGAACTTCCACAACGTCCGCGAGGCGGCGCGCATGAAGGTGCCGTTCGGCATCGCGCAGATCGGTAAGGCGTTCCGCAATGAAATCGTCAAGGGCAACTTCATCTTCCGCATGGTGGAGTTCGAGCAGATGGAGATGCAGTATTTCGTCAAGCCCGGCACGCAGCTCAAAGCGTTCGAGGCGTGGCGCGAGGAGCGCTTCCGCTGGTACTCCGAAACGCTCGGCATGACGAAGGAAAAGCTGCACTGGTACAAGCACGACAAGCTGGCCCACTACGCCGACCTGGCCTACGACATCAAGTTCGAGTTTCCGTTCGGCACTGAGGAGATCGAGGGCATCCACTCGCGCACCGATTTCGACCTGACCCAGCATCAGCAGTACTCCGGCAAGAGCATGGAGTATATCGACCAGACCACCAACGAGCGCTACATCCCTTACGTCGTCGAGACCTCGTCGGGCTGCGACCGCACCTTCCTGGCGCTCCTGTCGGACGCCTATCAGGAGGACGTGGTCGATGGCGAGCCGCGTGTGATGCTCAAGCTCGCGCCGAAGGTTGCGCCGGTGAAGGCCGCCGTGCTGCCGCTGATGAAGAAAGGCGAGATGGGTGAAAAAGCCGCCCAGCTCTGCCGCGATCTGTCGGAGCACTTCATGGTGCAGTACGACGACGCCGCGTCGATCGGCAAGCGCTACCGCCGTCAGGACGAGATCGGTACGCCGTTCTGCTTCACGGTCGATCACGACACGCTGGAGAACGGAACCATCACCGTGCGCTACCGCGACACGGCCGCGCAGGAGCGGCTTGACATGTCGAAAGCCGCTGAGTTCCTGGCGACCAAACTGATTTAAGAGCTCAAAAAAAAGATTGGGCTAAAGCCCTGAATTATTTTTTGATCCATGACCCCGGACTAAAGTCCGGGGCAATTATCAAGAGCCTTATCTGGACTAACAAGTCGAAGAAATGTTATACGATGTCGCAATCATAGGAGGAGGCCCGTCAGGCGCTGCCGCCGCTGAGATTCTGGCCAAGGCTGGCCACTCGACCATCCTCATCGAACGCAATCTTGCCAACGTCAAGCCGTGCGGAGGCGCGATTCCACTCGGCCTGATCGAGGAGTTCCAGATTCCCGACGAGCTGGTCGAGAAGAAGCTCACCCGCATGAGCGTGCGCTCACCCAAGGGCGAGACCATCTTCATGCACATGCCGAATGGCTACGTCGGCATGGTGCGCCGCGAGCGCTTCGATCGCTACCTTCGCGAAAAGGCGCAGAAGGCTGGCGCGGAACTGGTCGAGGCGCTGGTAAAAAAGATCGACCGCTCGGTTGACCGCTTCACGATCCATCTCTTCAACAAGGAGGGCCAGGAGCTGCCGCCGGTTGAGGCTTCTTACGTTATCGGCGCGGACGGCGCAAACTCCAAAACCGCCGACGAGCTTGGCTTTCCGCCGAACGACCTGAAGGTGATCGCCATGCAGCAGCGTTTCCGCTACTGCGACGAGCTGAAGCCCTACGAGGAGCTGGTGGAGATCTGGTTCGACGGCGAGGTCTCCCCCGATTTCTACGGCTGGATCTTCCCGAAAATCGACCACATCGCCATCGGCACCGGCACCGAGGAGCATCGCCACGACATCAAGCAGTTGCAGCACCGCTTCGTCGAGAAAATCGGCATCACCGAAAAGCCTTACCTCAACGAGGCCGCGAAGATTCCGATGAAGCCGCGCCGCTCCTTTACGCAGGAGCGCGCCATTCTCGTCGGCGACGCTGCGGGCCTGGTGACCCCGGCCAACGGCGAGGGCATCTTTTTTGCCATGCGCTCCGGCAAGCTCGGCGCTCTGGCGATGATCGAACGCATCCGCAACAAAACGCCGCTCTCGTCGTACGAAAAGGAGTTCCGCAAGCTTTACTCGCCTATCTTCTTCGGCCTGCAGGTGCTCCAGTCGGTCTACTACAAGAGCGACCGCCTGCGCGAGAGCTTCGTGGCGATCTGCCGCGACAAGGATGTGCAGGGCATCACCTTCGACTCGTACCTCTACAAAAAAATGGTGCCCGCGCCGTGGAGCGTGCAGATGAAGATCATGGCCAAAAACGTCTATCATTTGGCGAAGGGGTCGTAATGCTGCTCTCTCCACTGAACTGGCTGATCCATCTCTCCTCGTCGCTTGAATGGGGCGTGGCGCTCGTCATGCTCTACCGCTACGGGCAATTCATCGGGCGGAAAGACGTGCGGCGTTTTGCGCTCTTCATGCTGCCGCACTGGATCGGGAGCTGGTTCGTACTCCTCTACCACCTTTCGGGCGACGCCATCATGCGGCTCCTCGAACTCTCCGAGGTGATCAATCTGGTAGGCAGCATCGCGCTGCTCTACGCGACCCTGAAGATTCTGAAGGGGGACGAGAAGCGGGAAGCAAAACCTGCAAAAGCCTGGATGGGCTCGCTCTTCGGCGGCGTGATGCTGGTGGCTGGAGGTTCGACACCCTACTCGTTCATGATGGGCAGCTCCTGGTTCGACGCCGTTTTGCAGGTGTCGAGCATCGTCTATCTGACCTTTCTGGTGCTGCTGCTGAAGGTGCGAAAAAAAGACCCCGAGGTGTTCTCGGGGCTGACGGTGGCGGGATTCTGGTTCGTGCTGGTCTTCATTTCGGTGACGGTCGTCTGCATGTACATCGCCATACATGTGCTTGGCTACCAGTCGCTTTCGCACGACGACCTCCTGCACGGCTTTGCCGAGAGCCTTTTGAGCGTCAGCAACCTGATGATCGTCATCGGCATCCACAAAAAGCGAAAGCTCGCCGAACAGCGACTCAGGGGTTGAGCTTCTTCGCGCCTACGGCTTGAGCAGCTTCTGGTAGCGTTCCGGATCGGCGAGCAGCGCAAACGCTTTTGCGGCGACAGAATCATCCTCAACCGACTTGCGCAGCGCCGCCCGCTCGTCGTAATGACGCATGATTTCCCGCCGAAGTGCAGCGGTGATACGAAGTGAATCCCGCGAGATGTTCCGCCGGGTCAATGCTGCGAGCGCCTTGTCGAGAGCGTCAAGCTGGCCGGCAAGTGCCTTGTCCGCCCCACCCTCCTTCTGAACAAGCTGTTTCATACTGTCGAGCTTTTTTTGCGCATCCGACCGGAAGGCAAAATCCTCTTTTTCAAGAAAGCGGCTAAACTCCTCGTACACCGGTTCGGCGGACAAGCGCTGCAACGGAAATTCCGGATGTTTTCGGTGAAAACGAGATGCATATCTGAAAAACAGCCCCGATTTTTCCAGCGAGCTCTGATATTCAGAGAGAGAGTCGGCCTTGACAGTCACATCCGGACGGATACCGCCGCCGCCGTAAACCTTGCGCTTATTGCTGGTGTAGTAGACTTTCGTGGAGTCGGCATCGCCGTTGGAGAGCAGCACTTTGCGGGCCGACTTCTCACGGGGTGTCGGCTTCTGGATGAGACGGCCCGAAGGCGTATAATATTTGGCCGTCGTCAGTTTGAGAATGTGGTCATAAGGCAGGTTGATGATCGACTGTACCAGCCCCTTGCCAAAAGAGTTTTCACCGAGAATAACGCCGCGATCAAGCTCCTGAATGGCGCCCGACACGATTTCCGAAGCCGAGGCGCTGTCGCCGTCGATCATCACCACCAGAGGAAGCTTTGACTCCTGGGGATCGGTTTTGGTGACATAGACCTGCTCGCTGTCGGCGGCCCGGCCTCTGGTGGAAACGATCCGGCTGTTTTTTTCGACAAAGAGACCCGCCACGTCGACCGCCGAGGTGAGCAACCCACCTGGATTGCCTCGAAGATCCAGAACGATGCCGTTCAGCGTGACCCGGTTTTTCGCGGCCTCTTGCCGGATCGCCCGGATCGCCGCGCTCAGTTCTTCCCTTGAATGTTCACTGAAACTGTTCATCTGCACATAACCCGACGAACCGAACAGGCCGAAAAAAGGCACGGAACTGACCCTGACCTCGCCTCTCACAAGGGAAATGACCGTCAACGGCCCCTGGCCGTCTCTTTTGATCGAAAGCCTGATGTTCGTTCCGGGAGAGCCTTTAATCGTGCTCCTGACTTCATCGATAGGCTTCTTGCTCACCTTGGCACCATCGATGGCGATGATCTGGTCGCCGACCTTTAACCCCGCTTTCGCAGCGGGCTGGCCGTCGATAACCGAGATAATGAAAAGATCGCCGGAAAAAATGCCGAGGGTAACGCCGATGCCGGCATACTGACCGCTGGTGATCTCGTCGAGCTCGCCGGACTGCTCCTCATCGAGAAGTGCCGTGTACGGATCAAGCTGGCCAAGCATCCCGTCGATCCCCGAATACATGAACTCACTCACATCGATAGGATCAACATAGTTTTGCGACACATTCTTGTACACATCCCCGAGAAGATCAATGCTTCTGGTGATGGAAAAGAAATCTTCGTTCGGCTTGGCAGCCGGAACGGCAAACAGTGGCTGCGCGCAGATCAGCGTGATGGCAGAGGAGATCGTCGCAACGCGCCGCCACCTGCGGCCAAAATCACGGCAAAGACCGGAGTAGCGCTGAGTTGTGAACCAGCTCATCTGAGCGCGCTTTCGAGAGCTATGGCGCTGTCGGTGCGCTCGTCGCGGTACTTGACGATCAGCGGCGTGTAGATCGACAGGCCGTGTTCGGCGGCGAACTCGCCCTTCACCTGGCGGGAACCGGCGACAACGACCGCGCCTTCGGGAATGACGAGCGGCCCGTCGGTGCTCTTGCGCAGCACCGTTCCGTTGACCAGATCGTAGACCGGCGTGGAGCCGTTAAGGATGACGCCAGTACCGATCACGGCGCGCTTCTTGACGATGGTGCCTTCGTAGATGCCGCAGTTGCCGCCAACCATCACCTCGTCCTCGACGATGACCGGCATCGCACCAACCGGTTCGAGCACGCCGCCAATCTGCACGGCAGCGGAAAGGTGCACCTTCTTGCCGATCTGGGCGCAGCTACCGACCAGCGCGTGCGAGTCGATCATCGAGCCTTCATCGACGTAACCGCCGACGTTGACGTACGATGGCGGCATCATTACTACCGACGGAGCCAGATACGCGCCATCGCGCACCGACGAGCCGCCGGGCACGATGCGGACGCCCTCTGCCGAGGTGAACTCTCGAAGCGGGTAAGTATCCTTGTCGATGAAGGAGAAGCTGCCGAGCTTACCGAGATCGACATGGCTTTCAAGCAGCACGCCGAGCCTCATACCGACGAGGATGCCCTGCTTGACCCACTGGTTAACCATCCATCCGTCACCCGAAGGTTCGGCTGCACGAATTTTGCCCTCATTGAGCAGGACCTTGAATTCGGCAAACACCGACTTGACCTGAGCATCGGCCTTGAGCTGATCGGCGCTCAGTGAAGAAAATGCAATTATCTGCTCCTTGATCTGCTGATACTGTTCCATTGGGCTGTGGTTCTCTTTTTCAGTTAAACTCGGCGGTGATGTCAGCACCCGTCTTCCGGTTGTAGAAGCGGAAATCGTCGCTGCGCAGGCTTTCGTCGGACTTGATCCTGACGAAAACCAGATGTTGCAGGAACCACTTCATCTCGGTTTTCATATCGCTGTTGCGCATCGGTTCGAGCACGGTCGGACTGACATGCAGGTCGAGCTGCTGGAACGGCACCTTCTGCTGAAGCGCAAACTTGCGGAGCCAGCGTTCGACCTGGTTAATGGTGGTAAAGCGCGCCTGCACCACGCCGGTGCCGCCGCAGGCGGGGCACTGGTCACCCATGCGCTGCATGAGGCTCGGGCGGATGCGCTCGCGGGTGATCTGCATGATACCAAAGTCGGAAAGCGGCAGAATGTTTGACTTGGCGCGGTCGTTACGCAGCTCGGTTTTCATGGCATCGTAGACCTTTTTGGAGTTTTTCGCATCGATCATGTCGATGAAGTCCACCACGATGATGCCACCAATGTCGCGCAGCCTGAGCTGGCGCACGACCTCGCGGGCAGCCTCGAGGTTGGTCTTGAGTGAGTTCTCCTCCTGTTCGCGCTTGGCGGCGTAACGCCCGCTGTTGACGTCCACAACCACCATCGCCTCGGTGTGCTCGATGATGATGTAGCCTCCCGACTTGAGCCACACCTTGCGCGAAAAGATCGACTCCACATCCTTGGCGATGCCGTAACCCTCGAAAAGCGGCAGCTTGCCCTCGTAGAGCGAAACGTTCTTGACCATGTCGGGCGCAGCCCACTGGATATAGTTGAGCGTCTCGGTATAAATCGATTTCGAGTTGGCCACGATTTCGGTCACATCCGTGGTGAGCGAATCACGCAGCACGCTCGAAATGATGGTATCCTCCTTGAAGATGAGCTGCGGAGGCTGGGCATCCTGCAACTTCTCCTCGATCTGCGTCCACTTGGCGAGAAGCTTTTCGAGATCCTGCTTCAGGAGTGATTCATCCTGATCTTCGGCCACCGTGCGGATGATCGCGCCGAAACCTTCGGGCAGCATCGAGCGGACGAGCTTTTTGAGGCGACCCCGCTCCTTGCGCGACACCACGCGGCGCGAAACGGCAATCTGACCGCCGCCGAAGGGAAGCAGCACCATGAAGCGTCCAGCAATGGTGATATCGGAGGTGAGGCGCGAACCCTTGGTACCGATCGGCTCCTTGATGACCTGCACCAGAATCGAGTCGTTGGTCTTGAGCTTCTGGGCGATCATCTGGGTGTAGGACTGACGCCGCTCGGCGGCGTCACCGGACGACTGTTGCCGCTGCTCGCTCTTCTGCTGTCCGGTCGGCCGGGCCGCCTCCCGCTGCGGCGCGGGCGCTGCGGCGTTATCATCGCCTTCGTTTTCATCATCATCCTCGTCGCCGCCGTTCTCGTCATCCTCGTCATCCTCGACGAGTGCGCGGTAATCTTCGCTGGTGGTGCCAACGTCCGAAAAGTGGAGGAAGCCGTCGGACTTCTGACCAATATCGACGAAGGCCGCCTTCAGTCCCTCAACCACCTTGTGCACCCGGCCCAGATAAATATCGCCGATGCTTCTCATACTTTCGGGGCGCTCGATAATCAACTCAGCAAGCCGCCCCTCCTCGACGAGCGCAACCTGGATTTCATCTCCGGTCTTGTTCATCAGGAGCTGTTTCTTCACATTCTTCTTCATGCAATAACTCACGGTTATGGACGGCCCGACCCACAAAGCGACCTGCCGGGCTTACAGAAAACCTGGCCTGCCGGGGGAAGGCGCCCTCTGATAAATTCTTTCCGGTTTGCTCAAGTCAGCAGCGAACCGCTCTTTTCAAAAAAGATTTGTTTATAAATATAACACTTCACGTCTTGGTACGTTGCCCATTCAGAGAACATTTTTGTCGGGTTCCCGGATTTTCGCACCTTGAAGAAGAGTCTGCCGCTAACCATGACCCCCACCATGCTTTCAACCGACTTTGAATCCCCGCTCTGGAAAAGCCTGTCGCAGGTCTGCGGCATCGACGAGGCGGGACGCGGGCCACTGGCCGGGCCGGTGGTTGCGGCGGCGGTGGTGTTTCCGCGCCATTACCAGCCATCGGGCATTCTCGCAAAGCTCGATGACTCGAAAAAACTGACCCCCGAGCTGCGCAAGGCACTCGCACCAGCCATTCGGGAGGCCGCAGAAAGTTGGGCGGTAGCTGCAGTGGATGCGGAGACCATCGACCGGATCAACATCTTGCAGGCCACGATGCTCGCAATGAATCTCGCGGTCGACTCACTCGACTCAACGCCGGAGTTCCTGATGGTGGACGGTAACCGCTTCAGACCCGTGCTGCCGATTCCGTACCAGACCGTCGTCAAGGGCGACTCGAAGGTCTTCTCTATCGCTGCCGCCTCTGTGCTGGCCAAGACCCACCGTGATGAGCTGATGGCCGCCTGCGCTTCAGAGTTCCCGGAGTACGGCTTCGAGGTTCATTTCGGCTACCCGACCGCCCGGCACGTGGAGGCGATTGCCCGGCATGGCCGCTGCGCCATTCACCGCAAAAGCTTCAAGCTTCGCAAACTGGGAGAAAAGTAAGGAACTGCCGTCATGAATGCACCTCAATGGCTCGGCGCTGAAGGAGAAAAAATTGCCGCAAGACATCTGGCCGCAAAAGGCTACCGCATTGTCGCCCGCAACTACCGATTTCATCGCAACGAGATCGACATCATCGCCTTCGATGGCGAGGTACTCTGCTTCGTTGAGGTTAAAACCAGGGCAACGCTGGGCAAAGGTCATCCAGCCGAATCGGTAACGACGGGCAAGCAGAAAGAGATCGCGCGCGCCGCCGCCGGCTATCTGGCGAGCCTCGACAACCCCTGGATCACCTGCCGTTTCGACGTCATCGCCGTGCTCGCGCTCAGCATCGACGAGCGCTCTATCCGGAAGTACGAGATCGAACACATCAAGGCCGCCTTCATGATTGGTGACAAGGGCTGAAATAGCATATCAGCGGATTTTTTTATCTTTCAGATCAAAGTTTTTACTGATTCATCACGCACGACGATCCCATGCAAGAAACCGATATCCAGACCGCGCAGAACGCTTCAACCGAATATGGCGCCACCAATATTCAGGTGCTCGACGGTATCGAGCATGTCCGCAAACGTCCGGCCATGTACATCGGCGACATTCACAGCCGCGGCTTGCACCATCTGGTTTACGAAATCGTTGACAACTCCATCGACGAAACGCTCGCCGGCTACAACGACTACATCCATGTGGCGATGAACCCGGACGGCTCGGTGACGGTTACCGACCACGGTCGAGGCATTCCGGTCGATATTCATCCGGTCAAGAAGAAGTCGGCGCTCGAACTGGTCATGACGGTCATCGGCGCGGGCGGCAAGTTCGACAAGGGAGCCTACAAGGTCTCCGGCGGCTTGCACGGCGTGGGCGCCTCAGTGGTCAACGCCCTGTCGGAGTGGTGCGAGGTGGAGGTTTACCGCAATGGCAAGATTTTCCGGCAGACCTACCGGCGCGGCGTGCCGCAGGGCGATGTCGCGGAGGTTGGCACGACTGACCAGCGCGGCACGAAGGTTACCTTCAAACCTGACCACGAAATCTTCAAGATCACCGAGTTCCGCAAGGATATCATTCTCGACCGCATGAGGGAGCTGGCGTTCCTGAACAGCAACCTGCGCATCATCGTGCAGGACGCCGAGGGCAACGAAGAGACCTTCCACTACGAAGGCGGCCTGAAAGAGTTCGTGCGTTTCACCGACTCGAACCGCCTGAGCCTGCTCAAGGAACCGATCTTCCTTTCAGGTGAGCGCGATGCGACGATGGTCGAGATCGCCTTGCAGTACAATGACTCCTATCAGGAGAACGTCTTCAGCTACGTCAACAACATCAACACGCACGAGGGCGGTACGCACGTCACCGGCTTCCGCAAGGCACTGACCCGCACGCTCAATGCCTACGCGCAGAAGAATGACCTGCTGAAGAACGTCAAGATCACCTTGACCGGCGACGACTTCAAGGAGGGACTGACGGCGGTCATTTCGGTCAAGGTGCCCGAACCGCAGTTCGAGGGGCAGACCAAGACCAAGCTCGGCAACTCCGAAACGCAAAGCATCGTCGAGACCATCGTCAACGAGCAGCTTGCCGAGTTCGCCGAAAGCAATCCAGGCACGCTGAAGCTCATCATCGAAAAGGTGAAGGGCGCTGCTATTTCGCGCGAGGCGGCCCGCAAGGCCAAGGAGCTGACCCGCCGCAAGTCGGTGCTCGAAAGCTCGGGACTGCCCGGCAAGCTGGCCGACTGCTCGATCAATGATCCTGACCACTGCGAGCTGTACATCGTCGAGGGTGACTCGGCAGGCGGCAGCGCCAAGCAGGGCCGCGACCGCAGCTTCCAGGCGATCTTGCCGCTGAAGGGTAAAATCCTGAACGTCGAAAAGGCGCGGCTGCACAAGATGCTCGAAAACGAGGAGATCAAGACGATCATCCTCGCGCTCGGCACCAGCATTGGCGAGGAGGAGTTCTCGCCCGAAAAACTGCGCTACGGCAAGATCATCATCATGACTGACGCCGACGTTGACGGCGCGCACATCCGCACGCTTTTGCTGACCTTCTTCTTCCGCTACATGCGTTCGCTCATCGAGGCGGGCAAGGTGTTCATCGCCCAGCCGCCACTCTATCTCGTGAAGTCAGGCCGAGAGCAGCAGTACGCATGGGACGAGGACGAGCGGGCAAGTATTACCGAGCAGATGAAAAAGCTTCAGAAAGGCAAAGCCAACGTCTCCATCCAGCGCTACAAAGGTCTCGGTGAAATGAACCCCGAGCAGCTCTGGAGCACCACGATGGACCCGGATCACCGATCACTGTTGCAGGTAACGGTGGAAAACGCCATGGAGGCCGACCAGGTCTTTTCAACCCTCATGGGTGACAAGGTCGAACCCCGCCGAGACTTTATCGAGAAGAATGCCCGTTATGTCAGACGCTTAGATGTCTGACATAACCTGCACTACCACCTCTTTTTTCAGCTTCTCTATCCAGGCGTTGAAAAGCTCCTGACTCTTCCGATTCATGGCAAGCTCTTCGATCCGGGCAAAATCGTGCTCTGGAGTCAGGACGTGCGCGGGTTCCCTTGAATTGAGCATAAACAGGGCATAGAACGGCGCACCCTTCTCCGGCTCGATCTTCTCGGGCTGACTGATAGCTCCCTTGTTTTTCAATCCGGCAATGATTTTCTGAAGATCGGGTCTGAGCGATGGAACCTCGATATCCGGACTCCCTGAGCCGGATGTGATCAGCCCGCCATTCGTCGCCGAGACAGGATCGTCGGAATACTTTTTAGCCATTTCGGCGAATGTTGCCTTACCGAAAAGAATATCCTCCCTGATGGATTTCAGCAGCGCAATGGTTGCGGGAATATCCGTTTTGCTCTGATCGAACAGAGCGAGAATATGCCTGGCGTGAATGCGATTGCCATTCTTTTCGATCAGCTGAATGATATGATAGCCAAAACGGGTTTCGACAATGCCAGAAATCTGCCCCGGTTTGAGCGCGGATGCCGCGTCCTCGAAACTCTGGACCAGCTCACCTTTCCGGGTGAAGCCCAGGTCACCCCCTTTTTCCCTTGAGCCCGGATCGTCGGAATATTCACGGGCAAGGGTAGCAAAGCTTCCCCCCGCTTCAAGCTGCTGCTGAACCGCCTTGATTTTATCGAGTGCAGCCTGCTTTGCGGCTTCAGAGACGACAGGCATTTTGATGATCTGTGAAACAGAAACCGTCTCAGGCGCTTCGGGCAACTTCCCCTTTTCCTGATTGTAGAAGGCCATCGTCTCATCGTACGAAACCTTCACCTCGCGGAAGTGTTTCCTCCGGAAAGCCTCGATCATCTGCTGATCCCTGATGTCGTCGCGAATATTCTGCTTCAGGCGATTAACCGGCAGGCCGAATCGCGACTCCATCGCCTGCACTGATGGGAAGCCAGCGCGAAGCGAATTGTAACGCACGGCTGCCTGCTCTTCGACGCTCTTCTCATCGACCTTGACCGTATCGATCTTCGCCTTGGTCAGGATGATTTTCTGGGTAACCATATTCTCCAGAATTTTCTTCCTGAGCTGGGGATCGTTTTTAGCATCGGGATACTGAAGACGCAACATCAACTCCTGCTCGTTGACATCCGAAGCGAGAATGATTTCGTTACCCACAATAGCCACGATTCGGTCAAGGCCAGTCGATGCGGCGGCATCGGCAAAACCGTTCATGACGATCATCAAGGCGGCAAGCACAGCAAACAATACTTTTTTCATAAAGCTCAGGAGTTTTCTGGTGGGGACAGGTTCCGTGACGTAACCGGGAAACACTTGTCCATCGTGATGATCCGGCACAACGACGCAATCCGTTCGCCGGAAACCCTTGACCTCGCAGCCAAGCGAGCCGCAAGGGTCAATTAAGCTGCAACATACAGAGAATCTCCTTTACGGGCAAGAGGCGGCTCAGGTACCCGGAATAGGAAACAGGGATTTCAGGATTTCTCCCCGGCAGAAAAAACCGGGGAGAATGGCGGGAACGCGAGATCAGGCGCCACGGAACTTGATGGGGTTTTTGGAACGGGCCTGCCAGTCGAAAACGATTGGCGCAGCGACAAAGATCGACGAGTAGGTACCGACCAGGATGCCGGCAAACATGGCGAAGGCGAAGCTGCGGATGGCCGGACCGGCGAAGATGAAGAGCACAATCACCGAAAGCATGGTCGTGCCGGAGGTGATGATGGTGCGGGAGAGCGTCTGGTTCATGCTCTCGTTGAAAATCCGCTCGTAATCGGATGGCTTCTGGCCGCGCAGGCGCTCACGGATTCGGTCATAAACGACAACCGTGTCGGTGATCGAGTAACCGGCAATGGTCAGGAATGCCGCGATGATACTCTGATCGACTTCGAGCGGCATGAAATCGAACAGGCCGCCCAAAAGGCTGAACAGACCGAGCACAGTCAAGACATCGTGAAAAATGGCCGCGACGCCCGCCGTGGCGAACTTGAACTCGAAACGCACACTCAAGTAGAGCAGAATGCCGACCAGCGCCGCCGCCAGCGCTTTGATGGCCGACATTTTCATGTCGGAGGCGATGCTCGGGCCGACCGCCTCGACGCTCAGAATCTGCGCGGGATTGCCCGGCAGGCGCGAAGCGAGCGAATTTGAAATCAGGGTCTTGAGTTTGGAGGTGTCCCCCTGAAAATCGGTTTTGAGAAGAAATGAGCGGTCCAGGCCATATTGCTTGACCAAACCACTCACCCCGGCGTCTCGCATGATCGAGCGCACCGCACCGACATCGACCGTCTTTTCAAAACGGATGACCACCTCCGAACCACCCTTGAAATCAATGCCATAGTTCAGCCCCCTGACGAACAGGGAGACCATGCCGGCAATGAGCAGTATGGACGAAATGACATAGGCGATCTTGCGATGCTTGATGAAATTGAAACTGGTTTTCTGAAAAATGCGCATTGCAGTGTCTTGTAATTATCCGAAACTCTTTTCATTCATGAACTTGCTGTCCATCAACAGGTCGAACAGCACCCTGGTCACCACGATCGCCGTAAAGAGACTCGCGGCAGTACCGATCATGAGGGTAACAGCAAAGCCCTGGATCGGGCCAACACCATAAATATAGAGCAGAAAAGCGGCGGCGAGCGTCGTGACGTGAGAGTCGAGAATCGATGAAAACGCACGGTTGTACCCGGCATCGATAGCCATGCGAAGGCTTTTGCCCTCGGCCAACTCCTCGCGGACACGCTCGTAAATCAGCACGTTGGCATCAACGGCCATGCCCATCGTCAGCACGATACCGGCAATACCGGGCAAGGTCAGTGCGGCGCCAAAGCCAGCAAGCACCGAGATGACGACCAGAATGTTGAGCACCAGTGCCAGATCAGCGGCGATACCCGCTTTGTTATAATAGACGATCATGAAGATAGCGACCGCCGTGAAGCCCCATATCAGAGAAAAGAGACCGGCCCGGATGTAGTCGGCACCAAGCGACGGGCCGACGGTGCGCTCTTCGAGGATCCGCACCGGCGCGGGCAGCGCGCCAGCCTTCAGGATGATTGCGAGGTCTTTAGCCTCATTGAGGCTGCCGATGCCGTTGATCACCGAATTGCCGCTCGGAATCCTCGACTGCACAACCGGAGCGCTGTACACGGCACCGTCGAGCACGATGGCGATCTGCTTGCCTATGTTGGCCCCGGTGATGCGCGCCCACTTGGACGTGCCCTCGTCATTCATCGACATCAGCACCTCTGGCTGATTCTCCTGGGCGCTGAAGGTCGCCTTCGCCTCGGTAATCACGCCACCCGTCAGTTCGGGAGTTTTCTGGACAAGATAGATCGGAAAGTATTTTTCGCCCTTGGCCGTCTGCTCGGGTTTTGCCGCCAGCAGCAACTGGGTATCCTGCGGTAAAAGGGCCACCACATCAGGCCGGTTCAGCACCGCCGTGACCTGATCGCGGGCATACTCAGGAGTGAACACCTGCCCGTTCGGCATCATGCCGATCACATCCGAAAGCTTTTTGACACCAGCGGCGGCAGGCTGGGGAGCGGCGGCAACCGGCGTTGCTGCCACCGATGAGTCGGCAGGCGAGGTGGCTATAGTTACGGAATCGGCGGTCGCCGGGGCAACGGAAGCCGCAGGTGCCGCAGGAGCGACGAGCGGCGCACCGCTGACGCGCTGAATGGCGCGGAGCAGCGTTTCGGGATCCTTGACCAGTTTGAACTCCAGCTTCGCCGTGCCCATCAGAAGCTTGCGAACTCTCGCCTCGTCGGTAACGCCCGACAGTTCAATAACCAGCCGCTGCGAACCCTGCGTCTGGATCACCGGTTCGGCCACTCCATACTGGTCGATACGGTTGCGAATGATCTCCTTCGCCCTGACGAGCGCATCTTTAGCCTCGCCGTTCAGCTTGTTAACGATATCCTGATCGGAATCACGCATGTCATAGAAGTAACGGCTGAGCTTGATATTCTCCTTTTTGAACCCGGCAGCCACAAGCTCGACGACATTGGCATTGGGCTGGTCGGCGGCTTCCTTCTTGACGGTGTCTATCACGCGGGTGAAAGTGGCATCCTTGTTCCATGCCTTCTGTTCGATCAGATCGAGAATATCGACCTCCATCACCAGGTGCATACCGCCCCTGAGGTCGAGGCCGAGCTTCAGGCTTTTGTCTTTGGCCTGTTCGATCGCCTCGCGATTATCGATGGCGAACTTAAGGCTGTCTTCAGCTGAACGGAAACTCTTGAGTTTTTGTGTCAGGGCATAGTCACGGTAGGTCGGCCAGATCGACCAAACCGATACCAGCGCGACCACGGCAATGAGAATGAGTTTAAAGCGGTTGTTTTTCATGAAAAAGGCCGTTACGCTCGTTTGATAAAGAAAAGCCAATATAAAGAACGGGTACTGGATTAACAATCGAGGTTCCGTAGCGTAAAAAGGCTGCGGGCAATCGAGCTGACCGGCAAAATATGCATCGACAAGCCTTTCATTACCCTCCGCTTCTCTGGCGAGAAGAACAATGTTCTGGCTCAGCTTACCGAGCCAAACAACACATAGTGAGGACTGTGATAAGGCCTACAGCGTGAAGCCGATATTCTTCTCCTTCTCCGCAAAGAGTTTGGCGGTGAGGAATTCACGGTTCATTCGGGCGATGTTGGCGATGGAGATTTCTTTGGGACATTCGGCCTGGCAGGCGTAGGTGTTGCTGCAGTTGCCGAAGCCGAGAGCGTCCATGGCGGCGACCATCTGCTGCACGCGGCGCGAGGCTTCGATGCGGCCTTGGGGCAAGAGAGCGAGGTGGGAGACTTTTGCACCAACGAAAAGCATTGGTGAGGCGTTGGGACAGGCGGCGACGCAGGCTCCGCAGCCGATGCAGGCGGCGGCGTCAAACGCTTCGTCGGCGTCGTGCTTGGGCACGGGAATAGTGTTGGCATCGGGCAGACCTCCGGAGTTGATCGAGATGTAGCCGCCCGCCTGGATGATTTTGTCGAGGGCGCTGCGGTCGACAATCAGGTCTTTGACCACCGGAAACGCGCCGCTTCGCCACGGTTCGACGCAGATCGTCTCGCCGCTCCGGAAAGCGCGCATGTGCAACTGGCAGGTGGTGGTGCCTTTCAGCGGGCCGTGAGGACGGCCGTTGATGTAGAGGCCGCAGGCTCCACAAATTCCTTCGCGGCAGTCGTGATCGAACGACACCGGGGCTTCGCCTTTACTGATAAGCTGCTGGTTGAGCTGGTCGAGCATTTCGAGAAACGAGCTGTCGGGCGAAATATCATCGACCTCGTAGCTGACCATCCGGCCTTTGTCGTCGGCGTTTTTCTGCCGCCAGATTTTGAGAGTGAACTTCATGATCGACGGTTATTTGTAGGATCGTTGCGATGGCGTCACCGTCTCGAAGCGAAGCTCTTCGCGGTGCATCTCCGGCTCGTCATCGCCCCCCTTGTACTCCCAGGCGGCGACGTAGGAGAACTCATCATCGTTGCGCAGCGCTTCGTGGTCGGGGGTCTGGTACTCCTCGCGGAAGTGGCCGCCACACGACTCCTTGCGGTGCAGGGCGTCGCGCACCATGAGGTCGCCGAGTTCGATGAAATCCTCGACGCGCCACGCCTTTTCCAGTTCAGGATTGTACTCCTTCAGCCCGCCCGGAATCTTCACACCAGCAGCGAACTCCGCCTTCAGTTCTTCGATCAGGCCGAGCGCTCTTTTCAGCCCCGCCTCGTTGCGTGACATGCCGCAGTACTCCCACATGATTTTGCCGAGCTTGCGGTGGAGGTGATCGACAGACTCCTTGCCGTTGCTCTTTTTGAGCCGGTCGAGCCGGTCGGTTACGTCGCGGGCGGCAAGGTGAAACTCCGGCAGGGTGGTCGGGATGGGCGGCGTATTGATCTCGTGCGAGAGGTAGCCCGATATGGTGTAGGGCAGCACGAAGTAGCCGTCGGCGAGGCCCTGCATGAGCGCCGAGGCGCCGAGACGATTTGCTCCGTGGTCGGAGAAGTTGCACTCGCCGATCGAGTAGAGGCCAGGCACGGTGGTCATCAGCTCGTAGTCCACCCACAAACCGCCCATCGTGTAGTGCACCGCCGGATAGATCATCATCGGCATGCGGTACGGGTTGTCATCGACGATGCGCTGGTACATCTGGAACAGGTTGCCATAGCGGGCGGAAATTTCGGTGCGGCCCAGCCGCTCGATTGCGTCGGCAAAGTCCAGATAGACCGCCAGCCCGGTCGAGCCGACGCCGTAGCCCGCGTCGCAGCGCTCCTTGGCCGCCCGCGAGGCGACGTCGCGTGGCACGAGGTTGCCGAAGGCCGGGTAGCGCCGTTCGAGGTAGTAGTCGCGCTTCGACTCGTGAATCTGCTCCGGGCGCAGCTTCTTCTGGCGGATCAGCTCGGCGTCTGACTTTTCCTTCGGAACCCAGATGCGTCCGTCGTTGCGAAGGCTCTCGCTCATCAGCGTCAGCTTGGACTGGAATTCGCCGTGCACCGGAATGCAGGTGGGGTGAATCTGCGTGAAGCAGGGGTTGGCGAAGAGTGCCCCCTTTTTGTACGCACTCCACGCCGGCGTGACGTTCGAGCCCATCGCGTTGGTCGAAAGGTAGAAGACGTTGCCGTAGCCGCCCGTGGCAAGCACCACGGCATGCGCCGAGTGGCGTTCGATTTCGCCGGTGACGAGATTCCGCGCGATGATACCCCGCGCCTTGCCATCGACGACGACGATGTCGAGCACGTCGCGGCGACTGTAGAGCTTCACGCGCCCCTCGGCGATCTGGCGGCTCAACGCGCTGTACGCGCCGATGAGCAGTTGCTGGCCGGTCTGTCCCCGCGCGTAAAAGGTGCGCGACACCTGCGCTCCGCCGAAGGAGCGGTTAGCGAGCAGGCCTCCGTACTCGCGCGCGAAGGGCACCCCCTGCGCCACGCAGAGGTCGATGATCTCCGGGCTGATCGAGGCGAGCCGGTAAACGTTCGATTCGCGTGACCGGTAGTCGCCCCCCTTGATGGTGTCGTAGAAAAGCCGGAAGACGTTATCGCCGTCGTTCTGGTAATTTTTCGCGGCGTTGATGCCCCCCTGCGCGGCGATGCTGTGCGCCCGGCGCGGGGTGTCCTGGTAGCAGAACGACTTGACGTTGTAGCCGAGCTGGCCGAGCGTGGCAGCCGCCGAAGCGCCCGCAAGCCCCGTGCCGACCACGATGATATCGAGCTTGCGCTTGTTGTTCGGGCTGACCAGCTTGCTGCCAGCCTTGTAGGCGTCCCACTGCTCCGGGAGCGGCACGTCCGGTGCGTTGGCTTTCAGTTGTATCATCGGCGACTGGTCTCCATGCGGCGCGGCGTTAGTTGAACAGGGTGAAGCGGAGCGGAATCGCCATGAACCCGCCCGCGATGACGATGGCGTAAACGGTGCTCACCGCCTTGATGACTGCGGCGTGCCGCGAATGGTTCAGGCCGAGCGTCTGGATGGCAGCCTGAAGCGCGTGGTTCAGGTGAAATCCGAGAAAAACAAACGCGACCATGTAGATAGACGAAGCGGCCTGGTCGGTGAACAGCACCACCGCGCGGCGATAAAAATCGTGCCGCTCGATGCCCGGCGGCGGTGCAACGATGCCAAGCTTGATGAAATAGAAATCGATGAAGTGGAGCGCGAGGAAGATCAGCACCACCACGCCGCTGTGCAGCATGTACTTCGAGAACGGCGAAGTTTCAGAGCGGCTTGCGTGACGGTAACGAATCGGACGCGCGCTGCGGTTCCGGATGCTCACAATCACTCCGAAAGCGATGTGCAGCGCAAAGCCACCGAAGAGCGCAAGCTCGAAAATCCTGATCACCGGATAGCTGCTCATGAAGCCCGCCGCCGCCGAAAAGGATTTGCCACCATCATCGACCAGCAGCAGCATGTTGATGCCGAGATGCACCGCGAGGAACACGAGCAGAAATACTCCAGCCAGCGCCATAAGCACCTTGCTGGTAATGGATGAGAGTGTTCTCTGTCCGGTGGTGTCCATAACTCGTGAACTTTCAGTGACAGGATACAGGTCGCACAACCTGTGAAACGTTTGCCGAAAGCTAACGCCATCTGATCGAAATGACAAACCCGATCGTCTATTTGGTATCGAATGAAGAAATTACGGCAACGGCCCGAACGGGGCAGGCCTCAGCGTCAGAGATAGGTAGCGGTAGAGCAGAAAGGAAAAATGCGTGACCGTCGAGCCGGTCGAGTGCGGTGAGATTTTCGATGAGGATAAGTCCCGCGCCGAGCAGGCAGCGGTGCACCGGCAACGCCTCGGAGCCTGGCTCGTCGAACGAAGGCGCGTCGATGCCGATGCCTTTCAGCCCGACTCCGCAGAGCCACGACGCCGCGTCCTCCGAAAGCACCGGATAGTCGCGGTCGTACTTCGCCGTCCCCCAGAACCAGCTCCAGCCGGAATGAAGCAGGAGGAACTGCGCCTGCTCGATTGTTGCGCGATGGAGCAGCAGTTGCTCGAGCGAAACGGGTTCGCTCTGAGGATTCCGAAGATCGAGCAACGCGCCTTTTCCGATGAAGCGATCCACCGGCAAGCAGTCGAGCGTGGCCTCGCCTTCGAGAAGGTGCGCCGGAGCGTCGAGGTGCGTCCCGGTGTGCGAGGAGAGTTGCAACCAGCGCTCGCCGAAGCCATCGCGACCGACCGAATGGAGATCGGAGAACTCTGGCCGGGGTGTCCCCGGCCAGAGCGGCATGGCAGGCGAAATCGGATGGCTCAGGTCAACGATGCGCACGGGATATCTGATCTGGTGATCCGTCAGTAGAGCAGCGAGTAGCTCAGCACTACGGCGTTGCTGTTGATGCCGCGGTTCGGTTCGCTGGTGCCCGCGTTTGACAGGTGGCGAAAACGGTAGCCAAGGGTGATGGCACTGTTCTCGGAAACGGCAACCTGAGCGCCAAGGCCGAACTGGTTCAGGAAGTTGAACCCGGCATCACCCTGCTCCCGGCTGTCGATACTCAGGTACATCGGACCGGAACCGATTTCGCCGACCAGCTTCACCGAAGGCGCGATCGGGTGAAGATAGCGGAAGAAAACATTCAGACCGGTCTCGACTCCTGATTCAGGTTCGGTGACGGGATTGCAGAATGGTTCGAGCGCAAGCTGGAGCGTCCCCTTGCTGTCTCTCATGCCGAACACGGAGTTCATGTTGAAGCCAAAGCGCACAAAGATCGGCACCGCGTTGAAATCAGCGTGGGTGAACTTCAGATGCCCCCATGCGTAGCCGGAGCCGATGGCGATTTCGTCGAGATAGACGCCGTCGTGAGTATCAGCGGGCGCGGCATCGAGCTTGACGGGGATGAAACTGCACGCGAGCAGCAGAGATATGAATAACCGGAACAACTTTTTTTGCATGGCGTTATGAGTTTAGTCGTTTTAGGCGGATACGGTTGGCGACAAATCTGACGACGGCATCGACGGCGGTGTTACGTTCACAATCGCAGAAAATCTGATGGTCGGTTTTTTTCAAACCAGATGATGGTCTTGGCCTCATGCGGAGTCGCGATTGCGCGCGTCAGGATTTCGGCGCTCTCGGGAAGCACGACGCTTTCGTGGCGGGCTTGCAGAATCAGCGCTGGCGCGTGGACGCGACCGGTGATCCGCATCGTCTCTTCCTGGAGATCGAACATCGACAGAATGGTTTTTGTGGGAGCCCATTCATATTGTTCCGGAGTGATTGCATTATCGGGATCGGCAAATTTCGCCTCCAATTCCCAGCGGTCAACAAAATGACTGACGAGCGGAGCGAGAAAGCGGAACGGCCGTCCGGGGCTGAGCAGAGAGTTCAGCCTGATTGGCGGCGTGGCAAGAATGATCGAATCGACCTGCTCCGGATGCCTCGCGGCGAGGTGCAGTGCAAGCAGCGCACCCATGCTGTGGCCGAGGACAACCGTCTTGCCATCGATTCCAGTCAGCGTTTCGAGCGCTTTCTCGGCATCATCGAGCCACGCTTGCCAGGTTACGCCGCGCAACTGATCCGGCGAAGCAGCGCCATGGCCGCGCAACAACGGCGCGGCAATCTTGAGATCGAAACGGCCAAGTGGGCCGAACAACTCCCGGACGCTTTCGAGGTTCGCCGTGAATCCGTGAAGGATCAGGATTCCTGTCAAACGCCTTTCCGGCGGCTCATTTGTAACCCGATTCGTCATGCTGCAAAATTGCTGTTCACTGCGTAACAATGTGCTGCAAAAGAGCTTGCAGACATACGGCAGAAAATTCGGAGTTCGGAAATATACAAGGGGTTCAGGAATATTCTGCTGAAATGGCTATTTTTTGACGGAAATGATAGCAATACCATGCCGATATGCAGCCCCCGATCATCACAGACAGACAAACGATGAAAACGCAAAAACGGATTGGCGCCTTTCTGCTCATGACGCTCCTGACTCTTCAGGCCTGCTCGACCTACAAGGGCACCACGACCACGTCACGCACTCCCCAGCAAATATCGCCTGAAGAGGCTTACCGGCTTGGCAAGCTCAAGAACAAGCCCTATCTCATCGACGGGCGCCTTTACGTCCCCATGAGCTTCGATCAGGTCTACGGCTACGAAGAGACCGGTCTTGCTTCGTGGTACGGCCAGGAAACGCTCGACCAGCACAACGGACAGCCCACCGCCTATGGTGAAATTTTCGATCCCGGCCTTCCCAGCGCTGCTCACAAATATCTGCCCCTCCCCATGATCGTCAGGGTCACCAACCTTGAAAACAACGTTTCAATCATCGTCCGGGTTAACGACCGAGGGCCCTTTGTCGATGGCCGGGTGATCGACCTGAGCATGGAAGCCGCCAAACAGCTCGGCTTCTACGGCAAAGGCACGGCCAGGGTGAAGATCGAGTCGGTGTACCGCTGAAAAGAATGATGAATCATTCTTTTCAGCTTCCGCAGCACTTTTTGTACTTCTTGCCGCTGCCGCACGGGCAGAGGTCGTTTCTGCCTGGGTTCTCGGATTTTGGCTGTTTTGCGTCCGGCTTTTCCCGGCGATGACCGGGTCTCCAGAAATCCCTGATTTCAAGCACCGCTTCCGGAATCAGCTTCCACAGTTCGTACTCTTTCTCCTCGTCCAGGTTGAGCTTTTCGCGCAACAGGCCGGAAGCTGCGGAGATGGCGAAGACCGTCTTTGCGCCCTTTTCATCTTTCAGCAGAGATTTCCATGAATCTTGCCTCATGTTCATCCCCTCGATGAATCCGCGGCACCAAAGCCGGGCAGCTTTACGCTGGTCTTCATCGTTGTTAAAGGTAGTCAGATTTGGCAGCGGCGCATAATCCTCGGGACTCTCTTCAAACTGATGCGAAAGCGCGTTCATCATCTGCATGATGAGGCCGGTAATCCGCTCCTCCTGCTTGCCGGACTGAAACGCCGGTGATTCGTCGGAGCCGGCGGCCCCCCAGACGTGCGGCAGCCACTCCTCCGGCAAAAGCCTATCCGGCCCGATAATCATGGAGGTCATAAAGCCGTCGAGCGCGTCAAGGTTCATCGGATGTTTCAGCCCGGATTCATGAAGCAGGAAATCCTCTAGCTCTTCGTACTCCTGCGGGGTCAGCTCGTTGTTCGATTTATAGTGAAAGTTGTCAGACATAATATGCTCTGATGAAAGTTGTCGATTTATGATGCGGGACCGCTGGCCATGAATGCTTCGTGGAACGTCACCATACCTTGCGGGCTCTGCCCCTCGAACGGAAGGGCGAAAAAGACCTCCGGCAGCACCGACACCGGCCCGAGGCCGAACCATCCCGTTGTTCCATCTGACATGCTCACTGACGAGAAGGCGATGTGCCCGACTACCCGTCCGCCCAGCTCCGCTACCAGCGAAATGGCTAACGCTCCGGCGGCGCGCAACGCCTCGATGATAAACTGCTCGGTATGATTGCTGATTTCGAGCGTCGCAAAAGCTTCTGTAGTTCCATCGCTGATCGCGCGAAAGTCTTCCCGCGTTTCTTTCCTGATAATGATGTCCGGACTCATGGCGTCTGGAGGTGATTCAGCCGTTCATAAAACGGCGATAGCGGCCGTCAAGCCTGGTTGTGTGCCGGTCAATATACCAATATCCTCCGTTTGTCCGGCAAGACCCGCGTGCCGGCGGGCATTTGGCAACCGCAAAAAGCGCTCGGGCAAAAGCGTCCGGGCCTGCTCACCGAGGAACTTTGCGGCCATTGCATTTCCTTTTGTGTGTGACAGTTTGCTTGTGCTTCGCATCTGAAAGGCAACCCTCATCGTAACTCCCAAGGAGATTCAGTATGAAGATCAAAGCGCTGCTTCTTTTTCTGTTGTTCTGTACCATCGCGGTTGCCCAGGATGGATTTGCCAGGGGAAAAACCCGGCTTGGAGTCTTGAGGGTTACCAATCACTCCACGGCGGCATGGTGGGCCGGCGGAGTCGGCATCGACCAACCGTTTCCGCGTGCTTGAAAGGAAAGAGCTCGATGCAGTACTCGATGAACAGGAGGACGGCAGGACAAGGCCTACATGGCGGTCGATCTGAAGGTGATCGATGTGGAGACCGGCGAGATTTATGACGCCAGGACGGTCGAGGCGACCTCGAAATCGAGTGGCGTCAGCGTCGGCGTGTACCGCGACGGCTTTGGCGGTCACCTCAGCGAGTACAAGAACACTCCTGTCGGCAAAGCGATCCGCGCCTGCATCATCGAAATTACCGATTATCTGCAATGCTCGCTCGTGGAAGGCAAGGACAGCGGCTGCATGGATGAGTACAACCAGAAAGAGAGGAATCGCCGGGAGAAGACCAGAAACGCCATCGACCTCGAATAACTGCGGGTTTGACTAACAGCTCCACCGATAATGCCCCCTGAATCCTGACAGAAAATGAAAATATCGGCAGGATAGCGGAAGCGAGGACACAGTGCATTATCCCTTTTTTCCAGAGCCTGTCTTGGCTTTGCTGTCGAGACAGCCTCAAAATGACAAGCCCCTGATAAATTCATAAAATGGCAGCCGCAAACGATGCGTCTCTGATCGAAAAACGGAGCGATGAGCGCATGCTCCACTGCATGCTTTTGCCATTTTGCATGATCAATCGTCCGGGGAATTGTCCGTGATCGCCTCTGAATGGGATTCCATCATAACGCAAAATAATTCAGAATTCCGGGTTGGTGCAGCCTGTGCATGGATGGATGCTGTGGATATGCGAGGGATTTTGCATCTTCAGAAAAAAGCGGCCTGGAAATGAATTCTTTATTCACCATTGTCAGCGGCATCCGGTTCGATGAACCCTGGTGGCTCTTGCTGCTGCCGCTGGCCGTTGCCGGTTCGGCGGTTTACCGGTTGTTCTGGCGGAAGAACCGACCGGGCGTGCTGTTCCCCTCGGTTTCAAAGCTACGCAGCTCGGGATTTGCCGCGCTTTCACTCTTCTCGAAATTTCCCGAATGGCTGCACTGGCTGGTGCTGGTGCTGATAGTGCTGGCACTCTCCGGCCCAAGCGCACCGTTTCCGCCCTCCTCGCGCGACACCGTCGGAATCGACATTATGATTGCACTTGACGTCTCGGATTCGATGAACACGCCTGATTTCGGTGGCAAAAGCCGCTTCGCAGGTGCACGCACCGCGGCGATGCGCTTCATCGACAACCGCCCGGCCGACCGTATCGGACTGGTGGTGTTCAGCGGCGGAAGCTTTACGCGCTGCCCGCTGACGCTCGACCACGAAGTACTTGGACGACTGGCAGAAACCGTTTCACCAGGCTTTTTCGATGAGCCGGGCACAGCGATTGGCACGGCAATCCTGACGGCGACCAATCGCCTCAAAGCCTCATCATCGAAAGAAAAAGCGCTCGTGCTGATCACCGATGGCGAAAACAACGCCGGAGAGGTCACTCCGGAAACGGCGGCCCGGCTTGCGGCCAACCATGGAATCAGAATCTATACGGTTTTCGCAGGCAAAGAGGCTCGTGCATTCGAGAACACCAGCAATACAGCATTGAACAGAAAAGGGCGAAGCGAGCTGGAAACCGTAGCCCGCATCAGCGGAGGACGCATGTTCAGCGCCGGAGATGTTTTCGGATTGATGAAAAGCTTCCGGGATATTGACCGCCTCGAAAAAACACGCCTGAAAGGCAGAATGCCGAGCCGTACTATGGAGCTGTATCCGTGGCTGCTTTTGTCGGCGTTGTGCCTGCTGCTTGCTGAACAGGCTCTTTCGGCAACCCGTTTTATCAGGATTCCCTGACTATGTGTTTTTCACGACCAGGTTACCTCCTCCTTTTGTGGCTGCTCGTTCCGCTTGCGGTTCTGGTGTTCTATGGAGTTCGGCGCAAGCTCTCGGCGTGGGCAAAAATCGACGCCACAGGTGGAGTATCAGGAATCTTGCCTGCCGTGAGTGCCAGGAAGCTCGCGCTCCGCAGGATTATGCTCCTGCTCTCCGCCGCGCTGATGATCGTGTCAATTGCTGGCCCGCAACTGTGCAGCGGCCAGAAACCGGTGCGGCAGAAAGGAATCGATATCATTTTCATGCTCGATATTTCCAACTCCATGCTCGCGCGGGACACCGCTCCCGACCGGCTGACGCGCGCCAAGACAGAGCTGCTTCAGATCAGCCGCAGCCTTGGCGATGGCCGAAAGGCGCTGCTGCTGTTTGCGGGAACGCCCGTCGTGCAGTGCCCGTTGACAGATGACAAGGAGGATTTCGAAATCCTGCTCGATATGGCGACGCCAGAACTGATCACAACGCAGGGCACCGATTACCGCCGGGCATTCGACGCGGCACTGAAGCTTACGAATTCGGGAGGCGAACTGTCGGGCAACGAAACCGTAATGGTACTAGCGAGCGACGGGGAAGACCATGGAAACGATCTTGGCGATATTGCCACCACCATGAAAACCCGAGGCGTGCATCTCCATGTCATTGGCCTGGGAGGCGTTCAACCCGTATCGATACCAACGCCTGGAGGGCCAAAACGAGACCGGCAGGGAAAAATCGTCCTGACCTCCTTCCGGTCGGAACGGCTTGCCAGCCTCATCAAAACGGTGGATGGGAAATTCTACTACAGCCGTCCCGATGCTCCGGTGCACGATGCCGTCGCTGACGACATTGCCGCTGAGGCCGCCGACGCGAGATGGATCATGGCACCGGGACAGCGCGTGCCGGTGCACGGCGAGACCATCCTTGCCGCTTTGCTGCTGTTCGTGTCGGGGTCGATGATGACCGATGTTCGACGTCCACCCAAACAAAGCGCCTGAACTTGCCCGCCGGAAGATGCCGGAGCTGGCATCTTGACGGAAAGATTGTTAAATTCCTGGAAGCCAGAGCTGTTGCGGCTCTGGGCGTCTCACTCTTTTCATTACACCAGAAGAATACGCATCGATATGGAGCAGCAAGCATCGGGCCAGAGAATTCTCGATCCCATCGAACGCGCCAAACTTGGCGTGAAGGTTTTCAATCTGCCCTACAGCCAGGCCGAAGCGCTCATCGACGACTACGTGAGCGGCAAGAATTACGATCAGGCAAGCGTCGATTATTTCAAGGATCAGGTGGCCACACAGATCCACATCCGCGAAAAGGGCGCCGAACTTCTGGTTACCGGCGGCGAGATCATCAAACTCATCACGCGCTCTTTCATGCAGAACCTGCCAAAGAGTATTGATCGCGGTTAAGCCGGGCCGAATGCTTTCCTGATATAAAGACGTGCCCTGAAATCAGGAGCGCGGCACATTACATTCCTGATTTCACGGTGTGACGTTTTTGCTTTTTTGACGGTTATTATGATGACAAGGCGCGGCAGGCCCAGCTCTTGAGCTTGTCGCTACTATGAAAAACGTACCGAAAACAGCAAGAAACAATCAACCATGCACTTCGATCCGAACAAATTTACCGTCAAGGCGCAGGAAGCCCTCCAGGCAGCGTCAATGCTGGCGAGCAGCAAGCAGAACCAGCAGATTGAACCAGAGCACCTGCTGAGCGTCATGCTTGGCGATCATGACAACATTGCCTGTCAGATAGCGCGAAAACTCGAAGCACCCATCGATACGCTCCTCAGTGTCGTCGATCGGGAAATCGACCGCATTCCCAAAGTTACCGGAGCTTCAGCAACCGGGCAGTATATCTCCAGCGATCTCGGCAAGGTGTTCGACACCGCCCTCAAGGAGGCAGAACAGCTCAAGGACGAGTACATCAGCTCCGAGCATCTGTTCATCGCAATGAGCGAAGCGGGGGTCAAAGTCTCGAAGCTCCTGAAAGATGCAAAAATCGACCGCAACGCCATTCTCAAGGTGCTCACCTCATTCCGCGGCTCCCAGCGTGTAACCAGCCAGAATGCGGAGGAGAGCTATCAGTCACTGAAAAAATATTCGCGGAACCTGAACGATCTGGTCAGAAAGGGTAAACTCGATCCGGTGATTGGCCGCGACGACGAAATCCGCCGCGTTCTCCAGATTCTGAGCCGCCGAACCAAAAACAATCCGGTGCTCATTGGCGAGCCGGGAGTCGGCAAAACAGCCATCGTCGAAGGCATCGCCCAGCGTATCGTGGGAGGCGACGTACCGGAGAACCTCAAGTCGAAGCAGATCGCCGCGCTCGACATCGCGGCACTGGTGGCAGGAACCAAGTTCAGGGGAGAATTCGAGGAGCGACTGAAGGCACTGGTCAAGGAGGTTCAGGCCTCCGATGGCGAGGTAATTCTTTTCATCGACGAGCTGCATCTCCTTGTCGGGGCAGGATCGGCGGAAGGCTCGATGGATGCGGCCAACATCCTCAAGCCCGCGCTGGCAAGAGGTGAATTGCGCTGTATCGGTGCGACAACACTCGACGAATACCGCAAGCACATCGAAAAGGACGCAGCGCTTGAACGACGCTTCCAGACAGTCGTGGTCGATCAGCCAAGTGTCGAGGACACCGTGTCGATCCTGCGCGGACTGAAAGAGAAATACGAAATCCACCACGGAGTGCGCATCAAGGATGCCGCGCTGGTGGCGGCCGCAGAGCTCTCTAATCGCTACATTGCAGACCGTTTCCTGCCGGACAAGGCCATTGATCTGATCGATGAAGCCTCCTCACGCCTAAGGCTTGAAATCGACAGCGAACCCGAAGAACTTGACCGCATTAATCGAGAACTTCGCCGACTTGAAATCGAGAGAGAAGCCCTCAAGCGGGAACTCGAAGCGAACGGCAGCGTCTGAACGTCCCCATATGGTGCGATGCAGTACCATGAGGCGGCTGAACCCCCTTGCAGCCGCCTCCGCATTGAAGGGGCTATCCGTAGGTTATTCTACATCCCGCAACTGAACACAGAAAAACAGGCCAATCGTTTTTACGATTGGCGCACACACGCTCTCGTCGTTCAGCTGCTCAGACTCGTAAAGGTCATCATTACTAAAAAACAAATCCTTTAAATTAATTCCAGTTATCGGCAATAGCCTATCATGGTATTCAGAATACCCTCTCACTTATGCTGACCTCTTTAACCATTTTTTACTATAATCAAACTTTTGCCAACCGGAACGAGCTGATAACCTGACCGAATAGCCAAAGTATTCTAAGCTTGCAAAAAAAGGACGACTGACTGGCAAGCAAGCACTGATGTCGTCAAAAATGGCCCGACAATCCTGGATGAGGTTCAGTATTGCAACAATCAGATTATGCGATATCTTCAGGAAGCTGCCGGCGAGTCACGAAATCCAATTAAAATATTATTTTAATTATACTTAGATTAGAATAATATTATTTGAGCCACCCGCATTTAAATAGTTATTTCAATAACCCTATTTAGTTGTTTCACGTGAAACAACTTTTTTTTCATGTATGATGTCATAGTTGTCGGGGCTGGGCATGCCGGCTGTGAAGCAGCACTCGCCGTCGCACGTGGTGGACTGCACTGCCTTCTCATTACCTCTGATCTCTCGGCGGTTGCTCGCATGTCTTGCAACCCAGCGATTGGTGGCGTAGCCAAAGGGCAAATGACAAGGGAGATCGACGCACTTGGCGGCGAAATGGGCAAAGCTATCGATGCTACAGGCATCCAGTTCAGGCTGCTCAACCGCAGCAAAGGCGCGGCAATGCACTCGCCCCGCGCCCAAGCGGACAAGACACTGTACAGCCTCTACATGAGAAGGGTTGTCGAGCATGAGCCAAACATCGACCTACTGCAGGATACGGTCATCGGCGTGTCAACCACCTCGGGTAAGTTCAGCTCCGTCACGGTTCGATCTGGCCGGGCAATAAAGGCTAAAGTAGCGATCCTTGCCTGTGGTACCTTTCTGAACGGTCTGATTCATATTGGTATGGATCACTTCCCCGGTGGTCGCAGCACGGCAGAGCCACCCGTTGAGGGGTTGACCGAATCTCTCGCGTCACTCGGGTTTTCTTTTGGAAGGCTCAAAACTGGCACCCCGCCGAGAATCGATTCAAGAAGTGTCGACTACAACATTGTCACTGAGCAACCCGGAGATGTCGATCCGGTACCATTTTCCTTTTCTTCAACAAGCGTTGCCAACCGAAACCTTGTCAGTTGCTATCTGACCAAGACAACAAAACAGACGCACGACATTCTGCGAACCGGCTTTGAACGCTCTCCGCTTTTTACCGGCAAGGTACAAGGTGTTGGCCCACGATACTGCCCGTCAGTCGAAGACAAGATTTTCCGCTTTCCGGACAAACCGAGCCACCACATTTTTCTTGAGCCCGAAGGCGTCGATACCATCGAAATGTATGTCAACGGGTTTTCGACATCTCTGCCCGAAGATATTCAAATCGCAGGCCTGCGATCGATCCCCGGGCTTGAAGAAGCAAAAATGATCCGACCAGGTTATGCCATTGAGTATGACTTTTTCCACCCGTGGCAGATCAGATCCACGATGGAGACCCGACCAGTTGAAAACCTTTTCTTTGCCGGCCAGATTAACGGGACGTCCGGCTATGAAGAGGCTGCTGCTCAGGGCCTCATGGCGGGGATAAACGCGGTTCGCAAGATTCTTGGGAAAGAGCCGATCGTTCTGGGGCGCGATCAGGCATATATCGGCGTACTTGTCGATGACCTGATAACCAAGGAGACCAGAGAACCTTACCGCATATTCACCTCATCAGCAGAGCATCGCCTGATCCTCCGGCACGACAACGCCGATCTGCGGCTACGCAAAATTGGCTACGATTGCAATCTGGTCTCCTCAGACGATCTGCATCGAACTGAATCCATTATCAAGCACGTTCAACACTGTCTTGACGTGATGAAAACGACCAAAGTAACGCCGGCGGAGATCAACACGCTGCTGATAAACAAGGGCCTACAGGAACTCAACGCCCCTGCAAGCGCGTTGAGTTTAATCAAGCGCCCAGGCATCGGGCTCCAGGATATTCTGGATCACTCTCTATCCGTTCGTTCCGCTGCGGAAGAGTTGTGCAACGACCCAAGGATTGCCGAGCAAGTGCAGATCGAGATAAAGTACGAGGGTTATATCAAGCGAGAACAGCTTGTCGCCGACCGTATAGCTCGTCTTGACTCTTTACAGATTCCAGATAATTTTAATTATGAGTCACTGAATTCCCTTTCAAGCGAGGGAAGGGAAAAGTTCCTGAAACACCGCCCGGCCACCATCGGGCAAGCATCAAGAATTCTCGGCATCTCCCCGTCTGATATTTCAATTCTCATGATCAGGCTTGGTCGGTAAGACTGTTTCACGTGAAACATTTATTCAATCTTGCACTCTGGTACTATGAACAACATTGTCGATTTTTCTCTCGGAAATGAACTGCTTTTCGGTAAAGACCCCGAGGAGAACATTGTTGGAGCGTACCAGCGTAATGATTCGCAAATACGATTATTCATCAGAACGGCGGATGTCGTAACCTGGCGGGACGAGCCATTCTATCCATTCTTCTTTCTCTCGGACAATGAACTGCTTGACGGCTTTACCCCTTTTGACAAAGAAAAATTCTGGCTGATTCCGCTCGACGGCACAAACTACTACCGGCATCTCGCCATCTTCAGAAGCTGGAAAAATTATCGTGCGGCGCTCGACTTTGTGAACTCCAGCTCTCAGGGCTTACCTTCAAGTAGTGATTCACAATACGGTTCAAGCATTAACAGCCATTTGACCTACAGCCGGGGCGATGCCATCAGCCAGTATCTCATGCAGACAGGTAAAACCCTGTTTAAGGGAATGCTTTTCGATGACATTTATCGCTTACAACTCGACATTGAAACCTATTTCCGCCCTGACAGGCAGGACGGCAACAGGAAAGGAATTGGCGAAGACCCGGTCATTATCGTCTCGCTCAGCGACAACCGCTCGTGGGAGCACGTCATTCACTCGAAAGGAAGAAGTGAAAAGGCACTTCTTGAAGAGCTGGTTGCAATTATTCGCGAAAAAGACCCTGACGTCATCGAAGGACACAATATTTTTGGCTTTGACCTGCCCTATCTGCAACGCCGTTGCGAACTTAACGGCGTTCGATTCGCTATTGGACGTGATGGGCAGATGCCGCGCTCTTACCCTTCGTCCATACGCTTTGCTGAACGGTCAGCGGATTTTCAGTTTTTCGATATTCCCGGAAGGCACGTCATCGATACCTATTTCCTCGTCCAGAACTACGATACATCGAAACGTATTCTTCCAAGTTATGGGCTGAAAGCCGTCGCCAAATTTTTCGGATTCGCCTCCCCGAACAGAACCTACGTCAGCTACAAGGATATCGCTTCGACCTGGGACAACAATCCCGAGACGCTGCTCGCCTACGCGCTCGACGATGTGCGTGAAACCCGTGAAATCGCAGCCTTGCTCTCCGGCACCAATTTCAGCATGACCAGCATGGTGCCCTACACCTATGCTAACACATCGAGACTTGGTCCGGCAGCCAAGATCGAAGCGATCCTGATTCGAGAATATCTCAAGCGAAAAGTCTCTATTCCCCGCCCATCCATTGGCCAGCAACATACCGGTGGTTTTACCGAGGTTTTCATCAAGGGCATTCTCGGCCCGATAGTCTATGCCGACGTTGAATCACTCTACCCCTCGATCATGCTCTCGTACGGAGTCTGCCCGAAAACCGATATCCTGAAAGCATTTCCGGCAATCCTCAAGGATCTTCGTGATCTGCGCTTTGCGGCCAAAAAACGCGCACAGGAGGAGAGTGAAGCCGGCAATCGGTCAGTTGCCTACAATTTCGACGCCATGCAGTCGTCGTTCAAGATCATCATCAACGCCATGTACGGTTATCTTGGTTTCAGCAGTGGCATTTTCAACGATTTCGAAGAGGCTGACCGCGTCACAACCAAAGGTCAGGAAATAGCCAGATCGATGATCAGAGAGTTCGAATTGCGCGGCGCTCAGGTAATCGAGGTCGACACTGATGGTATCTTTCTGGTGCCACCGCCCCATGTAATTTCTGAAGACGATGAGCGCCGTCTTGTCGAGGAAGTTTCTTCAACCATGCCAGCAGGTATCAGAATTTCTTTCGACGGGCGTTTCAGGAAGATGATCTCCTACATGAAAAAGAACTACGTATTGCTCGATTATCACGACAAACTGAAACTGAAAGGATCGGCCTTTGTAAGCCGAAGCGGTGAAAAATTCGGACGTGATTTCATCAGAGAAGGATTTATTCTCCTGCTCAAGGACGACATCCAGGGTCTTCACGATCTGTACGTCCGGTATCGTGACGATCTTTTAAACCATCGTCTCGACATCACCGATTTTTCAAGAACAGAATCGATGAAAACCTCACTCGATCAGTACGCAGCCGATGTTCGTTCTGGAAAGCGTTCAAAATCAATTACTTACGAAATAGCTCTTCGCCAGGGTCTCGATATTTCAAAAGGCGATCGCATGACCTATTACATTGCCGGAACAGGTAATCCCGCGAACTTCGTTGACAAGGGACGACTCGCTGAAGAGTGGAAGAAGGAACAACCTGACGAAAATACCGGTTTCTATCTGAAACGTCTCGATGAATTCGCTCAGAAGTTTCTGCCGTTTTTCAAGCCACAGGATTTCAGCACGATCTTTTCGGCTGATACCCTGTTTGCCTTTTCTCCCGAAGGAATCGAGATTATTCGTGAAATTCGTCTTCTCGATGCACAGGATATTTATAGTGACGATACACTTTTTTAGAATTCCTTATTTTTAAACTTTTTATGCAATAAAAAATTATATAATCAAATCTTGTCAACCATTATCCTTAATATTTTATGATAGACGACAAAATACTTACGATTACCGATGATGTCTCCTGGATTGGCGTGCTCGATCCGGGTCTTATCACCTTCGATATCGTCATGGAAACCAAATACGGCACCACTTACAATTCTTACTTCATCAACGCCGAGAAAAAAACGGTTGTTGAGACGACCAAGGTTAAGTTCTGGCCGACCTATCTCGAAAAACTGACGAAAGTGGTCAATCCTGAAGAGATCGAATACATCATCGTCGATCACACCGAGCCCGACCACTCGGGTAACGTGCACAACTTGCTCTCTGTTGCCCCAAACGCCACTGTGGTGGGCAGCGGCAACGCCATCAAGTTCCTGCGTGACCAGACCGGCCACGACTTCAAGCATCTTGTAGTCAAGCATGGCGACAAACTCGATCTCGGCAACAAAACGATCCACTTCATTGGTGCACCAAACCTGCACTGGCCTGACACGATCTACTCCTGGCTTGAAGAGGATCGGGTACTCTTTACCTGCGACTCCTTCGGCTGCCATTACTGCAACGAAGCGATGTATGACGACCTCTGCGGTGATTTCGACGACGCTTTCAAATACTACTTTGACGCAATACTGAGGCCATTCAGCAAATACATGCTTCAGGCGATTGAAAAAATACGTCCACTCGACATCGGTGTCATTTGTCCTGGTCACGGACCAATCCTGAGATCCGACTGGAAAAAATATGTCGATCTTTCACAGCGTTATTCGCAGGCAGCCATCGCGATGCCAAACGAAAAAGTATTCTCATCGCATACGTCTCCGCATACGAAAACACCTCTGTGCTGGCGCAAAAGATCGCCGAAGGTTTGCGGTCAGCGTGTGACTTCAATGTCGATGTGTGTGACATCGAGAACATATCGGCAGAGAAACTCGAAGAGAAGATCGCACACTCGATGGGAATCATTATCGGTTCTCCTACTATCAACCAGAACATCGTTCACCAGATCTATAGCATCTTTGCCGTGCTCAATCCGTTGCGCGACCGTGGCAAACTCACCGCAGCGTTCGGCTCATACGGCTGGAGCGGTGAAGGAGTGAAAATCATCGAGAACAATCTGGCCAACCTCAAGCTCAAGGTGTTCGACCAGAACGTGATGATCAAGTTCCAGCCTCACGAGCCTGAATTCGAGCAGTGCAGGGCATTCGGAAAGGCATTTGCTGAAAAAATGATCGAGATGTATAATCTTACCTGTAATATCTAAGATATTATTATATATTATCTTAGAATAATTTTGGAACGCTGTCGAACAAACAGCGTTCCTTTTTTACTTGAAGATGATCGTTCTGATCATTTGATAACCGATTGCTTTGTTGAGGCGTGCTACAATGTCTCTTTTCCGGAAATTGAGTTCCATCCGCCACGATGGATTTCTGACCTTCACGTACAAATCGCCCTCTTTCATCTTTTCAACCGTGGTCACCCGCGCGATTGCTTCTCCGACAACACCGTCCCATAACTGAAGTGTTTTATACTCTTCGTATGCTTCGGTCATGCCTATTTTTCTGCAAACATCCGACATGAGTGAACCAAGCACTCTGGGTGATTTCTTTTTTGTCATCGCTCCTTGCTTGACATGTGCCTGTAGTCATCGATTGAAAAGGCTGTAATCCCGTTTCCATCCCTTTTTTCCGTCGATGTGATAATGACCTGTCCTTTCGATGAGAGCGTGTCGAGCATAAGTGCCGACACCTTTGCGTCCAGTTCACTAAACAGATCATCGAGCAGCGTTACCGGCATCTCTTCAGAGTGCTCATGCAAGTATGCATGCAGGGTCATCTTCATCGCCACGAGAAAAGCCCTCTGCTGCCCCTGAGAGGCGTATTTTCGTATCTCCCGGCCATTGAGATGCAAAAGCAGGTCATCGCGGTGCGGGCCTGCCAGCGTTTGCCTTCTAAGCAACTCCTGCCGTTTCAATGAGCGATAACGAGCGCTGAAAAGCACCTGCATCTGTGCTTTTGGAACCTCTCTTTCATCGTGGTGAAGCGAGGATTGATAGGCTATTTCGCTCTTCGTTCCTTCGGGATGCCAGCGATACACGTCGTCGAGCATCTTATTGAAACTGCTGATAAATCGCTCTCTCGCCTTTACGATCTCAACGGCATGATCGACGAGCTGATCGGTCAGCACCTCCAGAGCTGTTTCAACGGTTGCTGGATCGTTATAGGACGCCAGTAAGGCGTTGCGTTGCTGAAGCACTCTGCGGTACTGCATGAGGTCTGACAGGTACTTCCGGTCATACTGGCAGATAGCAGTGTCGATGAAGCGGCGCCTTTCGGCTGGACCACCCGTGATGATGACCAGTTCCCGTGGTGTGAAAGTCACGCACGGGATAAGGCCGATATGTTTCGAAAAGGTCTGAAGCTCCTGATCATTGACCAGAATCCGCTTCTCTTTTTGCGGCGTATAGGCTACCACAACCTTGGTTTCACCACCCTGATCGCTTTCAAAAGAGGAGCGTATGGTGAACATCTCCTCCCCGAACATCAGGCAATCCCTGTCGCTGTTTCCACTGAATCCTCTGGTCAGCGCGCAATAGTGGATCGCCTCAAGAATGGTTGTTTTGCCCGAGCCGTTACTGCCGTGAATATCGGTGATGTGCAGACCCGGTTGGAACTCCAGAAGCCGGTGGTTCCTGAAATTCTCAATAATGATGGACTTGAGCCGCAAATCACTTCAATTCAGTTATTGATTCTGACCGGCATGACCAGAATCATGAGATCTTCCGGTTTCTCAGAGCTTTTCGGTTTGAACAGCACCGCGGTTTTCGGTGAATTCATCTCGATTAGAACCTCGTCGGTATCAATGTGTGAAAGCGCTGCCTCGACAAACTTCGTGTTGAAGCCGATGGTGATCTCCTCTCCGGTAAACGAACAGGCTAGCTCTTCCTGGGCAGACTCTCCTTCGCTGGCGTTTTCAGCCATCACCTTGATCTGTGAATCCTGTGCGCTGATCTTCAGGTCGCCGATGCTTGAAAACCGTCCAACCCTTTTGACCGAATCGTGCAACAGCGACCGGTCCGTGACGAGCTGCTTGTCGTTTTCAACCGGTATTACCGCCTCGTAATTGGGATACGGCTCGACAATGAGCGCTGACTCCAATTCCATGGTAGCAGTTTTGAACTTGACATTCCGGCGCTCCGAGTCGATCGTCATCTTCACCTCTTCGTTTGTCAGCATTCTCTGAATGATTGACAGTACCCTTGCCGGCACAACGATCTTCTGCTTTTCAGCTACTGCCACCGCCGCCTTCTTCCGGCAGCGAACAAGCCGATGGCCGTCGGTCGATACGGCGGTGATGTGCTCTTCATCGAACTCGAACAAAACACCCATCATTGCCGGGCGCATCCCATCGACGCTGCACGCAAAGAGCGTCTTGTGGATCATGTCCTGCAACTCGTTGGGCTGAAGCTCAATCGAGAGATCGAAATTCCGCTCCTGACTTTCCGGTTTGGTGGTGAAGGTGCACGGAATGCGATAACGACCCTTGTCAGTGGCAATATGAATGGTGCCAAGTTCACCGATCGACTGACGTTCGATGTCGAATGTAACATCAGTTTCGTACATGCTGCGCAGAAAATCCTGCAAGGTTCTGGCGCGAATGGCGATGTTACCCTTGTCGGTCGAAGCCACATCACAGTTCGTGGTGATCGACAGCTCACCGTCAGTAGCGTACATGGTGAGCATCCCGTTTTCAAGGGTCATGTTGATATTGTCGAAACGGGCATCCAGTGACTTGGCTGGCACAGCAAGAATAACCTTGTTAGCAGCTTCCTGTAGTCGTTTGATGGTCGTATTGAATTTCATCTTCTTACAATCTTTATTCTTTTATATGAAAGATTTGTTGTTGTTGTTGAGTTTGTGGAAATCTTGACAGAGGAGCAAAGAGACTTATTAAAATATTATTCTATAATGTCTTATGTTCTTAATTTCTCTTCTGACTTCTGTGGACAGGATGTGTGTTTCCTTGCACAGGGCGGTTGATGGTTTGTTGGTGATTTCATGCCGTAACGCCGCAGTGTTGATAACTCCCCTGAAATCAAGATTGCGCCAACAGGTTTTGAACAGGTTATACACAGGCTACATCGACATAATTTCAATTCTTTTTCTCAGCTCCTCGATTTTCTTTCGTTCTTCGCTGGAGGATCCGATTTTCTTCTCGATGGTGTTCAGGGCGTGGATGACTGTTGAGTGATCGCGTCCGCCGAAGTGGAGGCCGATGGTCTTGAGCGAGGAGTTGGTCATATCCTTCGACAGGTACATGGCAATCTGGCGTCCGACAGCGATCTCCTTTTTTTTCGATTTGCCTTTCAGGTCGTTCGAGGTAATCGAAAAATAGGAGCAGACCGCTTTTTCGATGGTCTCGAGAGTCAATTGCTTAGTGTTGTACCGGATGATGTCCTTGAGCGTCGATTTTGTGAACTGAAGGTCGATCTCCTGGTTGTCGAGCGAGTGGGCCGCCAGCAGCTTGACGATGCACCCTTCGAGTTCCCTGACGTTGTTGGTGACGTTGGTTGCGATAAACTCGATAACTGCCGGATCAAGATTTACGCCGCTCTGCTTGAGCTTGCTCTGGATGATCGCCTTGCGGGTCTCGTAATCCGGGGCCTGGATGTCGGTGGAGAGGCCCCAGTTGAAACGGGAAATGAGACGGTCTTCGATTCCCTTGATCTCCTTGATCGGTCGGTCTGCTGAAAGGATGATTTGCTTGTTGGACTGATGCAGGGTATTGAAAATGTGGAATATCTCCTCCTGGGTCTTTTCCTTGCCCGCGAAAAACTGGATGTCGTCGATAATCAGGACGTCGATATTCCGGTAGAAGGCCGAAAACTCCTGGATTTTACCGTTCTGGATTGCGTTGACGAAATCGATGGCGAACTTTTCGCTTGATACGTACAGCACGGCGTCAGTGATGCGGTTTTCAAGCACCGAGTTGCCAATAGCCTGCATCATGTGGGTCTTGCCGAGACCCACACCGCCGTAAATGACTAGCGGGTTGAAGGCATTCTGTCCCGGGTTCTGGGCGATCGATTTGGACGCGGCAAATGCCAGAGAGTTGCAATCTCCGCGGATGAGCGTTGAAAAGGTGTATTTTGGATTGAGGTTGCTTTCGAATCTGGCTCGCCCCATTTCAAATCGTTCACGGCCAGATGACACCTTCTCTGCGGCACCTTCCGGACGTTCCGCCCTTTCTGCAGGCGCAGCATCATTCTGATGGGGCAATTCGATGGTCACTGGCTGACCTTGCGATTTGTCCATCACAATGGAGTACATCAGCTTCGCTTCCGGCCCGATCACCTGGCGGAGCGCCTGCTTGACGTGCACCGAGTAGTTTTCTTCGATCCACTCGTAGAAAAACTGGCTCGGCACCTCGATGGTCAGTTCGCTTCCGGAAAACGAGAGGGGCTTGATCGGCAGGAACCAGGTTTTGAAGGCCAGGCTGTTGATGTTCTCCTCGATCAGGCCGAGACACGCGCTCCACACCTTTTCCGCGAATGGCTTGCCATGCGTCGGGGTTATTTTCAGTTGTCCTGGAGCTTCTTTCTGGATCGTATCGGGCATGTGAGTTGAGCGGGAGAGTCGCTGTTTTGGTGATTCATCAACATTTTCTGTTTACAAGGTACTGTTTTCAGTGGACAAAAAACAATCCCGCCACCGATTTTGCCTGCAGATCAAAAGTGGTTCATAAACCGATTTTTCAACATCGTATCTCTTTTTTTTATTTAGTTATTGATTGTGTACGGAAAAGTTGTCCACATGTGTTGATGGCTTGACGTGGCGCTGCTTGTGGTGTTTTGGTGGGTGGGAATATTTTTATCCACAAGTTATCCACAGTGTGGAAATCTGCTTGAAGTAGGGTTGTTGACAAGTGTTTGGGTGTTAAGTTTTCTTGTTTATCAATGAGTAAAATGATACATTAAACGTCCTGTATTTTTAATCAATCATTTGAGAGGAGTTTTGAGGAGATGAAAAGGACTTTTCAGCCGAGCAACAGGAAAAGGCGCAACAAGCATGGCTTCAGGCAGAGAATGGCTACCAAGAACGGACGCAAGGTTTTGTCTGCCCGTCGCGCCAAGGGCCGTCACTCCCTGAGTGTCAGCAGCTCGATGGGTTCGTCGAAACGGTAACGTACAGGCCGGAAGGGAGCCATGCTTCGACTTCCGGACTGTTCTGCGTGCATGAACGGCATGCTTTCGGAAAAACGCTCAAATGCCCTGCCAAAAGCCGAAATAGTCCGGGGAAAAAGCACCATTTCCCGTCTTTTCAACAAGGGCGCCCGTTTAAAGGGAGGTTCGCTCCTGCTGATCTACTCTTTTACGCAACTGGTCGATCAGGCCCCTGGAATACCGGTCAGAGTGCTGTTCACGGTTGGCAAAAAGCTTGCCCCGAGAGCTGTTGACCGCAACAGGATCAAACGCCTGATGCGTGAGGCTTACCGGCTCGAAAAAAATATTTTGACCAGAGCACTTGCTTCTGGAGCCGGGAAAGTTGATTATCAGGTGATATTGGCGTTTTTATACCGGGGCCGTGCCGATGCTATTCCGGCGCTGGAGAGGTTTCAGGCTGAAATACGGCACATGCTAAAAAAATCTTCTATCGAACAGGCTGCCGCAGGCGCAGGAGGGTGACAGGGTTGAATAATACGGGCAATCAACGGAATAACGGGACGGAACACAGCGACAGCACCCCTGGTCAACTGCTGAACTTCGTGCCGATTTTCCTGATAAAGTTTTACCAGACGTTCATATCACCGCTTCTCGGGCCGTCCTGCAAGTACCACCCCACCTGTTCCAACTACGCCATCGATGCATTCCGTCAGCACAACCTTTTCTATGCTACATGGCTGACCGTCTGGCGGGTGTTGCGGTGCAATCCGTTTTCAAAAGGCGGCTACGATCCCGTCCCGCCGAAAAAAAGAGATCTGAAGGTAATTCAAACGAGTCGAAGTAATGGACAGAAATTCGGTGATAGGGTTTGCCCTGATTGCTGCGATCATGATCGTGTGGCTACAGTTCATGAAGCCGGAGCAGAAACTGGAACTTGAAAAGGCGGCGACTCCACGAGAGGCGGTTCAGAAACCCTCTGCAAATGGCGCTCCGGTGGCTTCTGCTCCAGAAACCTCAATGGAGAGTCTTGGCGCTTTCGCCCAAGCCTCGATGGGCAACGAGCAGACCATCACCGTTAACAGCGATCTGTTCACGGCTGTGCTCTCTTCAAAAGGCGCCACACTTAAGTCGCTTGTGCTCAAAAAGCATCTCGCTGTGAATGGCAAGCCATTCAACCTGGTGTCTTCGAAAGACAAGGGTGCGCTTTCCATGCTCTTTCTGAGCAATGACGGCAAGCGAATCGATACCCGTGACCTCTATTTCAGAAGTCTTGACACCAAAACCTCGGAAACGGTAACCGGCCAAAAGAAGCTCTCGGTCAGCTATGTGCTCGATGTGGATGCAAATCGCAGCATTCAGGTGACCTATACCTTTACCGGAGACAGCTATGTGGTTGATTACGATCTCAAGCTCAACGGTTTTGGTTCTACCATCGCAGGCAACGAGTATCAGCTCAATTGGGATGGCGGCCTGGTATACTCCGAAAAAGATAAGGTTGACGAGTCACACAATGCTCTCGCCAGCGCCTACCTCGGTGGCGGTCTGCTCAAGCTCGACGCCAGTGACGCCAAGAAGTCCTATCAGGAGGAGGAGTCGGGCAAGGCCGAGTGGGTTGCCGTCAGGAACAAATATTTCGTTGCGGCACTCATCCCGCAGAGGACAACCGAAGGAGTTTACCTGCAAGGGAAGAAGATGGCCGGAAGCGAGTTTGAGAACTATGTGACTGCTCTGAAGATGAGGTTTCCGGCAGGTCAGAACCTCGTCGATGACCATTACCGGCTCTATGTCGGGCCTCTCGACTACAACACGGTGAAGTCCCTGCACGTAGGGCTTGAAAAAATCATGGATTTTGGCTGGGACTGGCTGACTCGCCCCTTCGCCGAGTATCTCATCCTGCCGATCTTCAACTGGATGAACAAGGTTGTGACCAACTACGGTCTCATCATCATCATCTTCGCCTTCCTGATCAAGCTGGTCACCTGGCCACTGTCGCTCGCTTCGACCAAGTCGATGAAGAAGATGTCGGCTTTGCAGCCGATGATGCAAGAGCTTCAGGACAAATACAAGGACAATCCTGCCAAGCTGCAAAGCGAGCTCGGTCGTATCTACAAGGAGGCCGGTGTCAATCCGCTCGGCGGCTGCCTGCCAACCCTGATCCAGATGCCGCTGCTCTTTGCGATGTTCTATGTGTTCCGCTCGTCGATCCAGCTTCGCCAGCACGGTTTCCTCTGGGTAAAGGATCTTTCCGTGCCGGACTCGGTGTACAATTTCGGTTTCGCCCTGCCGCTTTACGGCGATCACATTGCCATCATGCCAATTCTGATGGCTGTGACCGTTTTCTTCCAGCAGAAGATTACTCCGACCGCCCAGTCCAACGAGCAGATGAAGATCATGATGTGGATGTTCCCGGCCATGATGCTTCTGTTCTTCAACAACATGCCGGCGGGTCTCGCTCTGTACTATCTGATGTTCAACATCTTCAGCATCGCGCAGCAGGTCTACATGAACGCCACCGTCACCGAAGAGGACAAAGCCGCTGCTGCCATGCAGGTTGCCGCGGCCATGAAACCGGCTCCGAAAAAGGGAGGAAAGAAAAAGTAACCCACCATGGGCGGTCTCGAACAGGCGGATGCGTGGCTTTTCCAGCTCCTGAACCACGGTTTGGCTCACCCGGCGCTGGACGACCTGATGCTGTTCCTGACCAGCCCGAAGCACTCTGCCCATATCCTGGTGCTTCTCGCACTCTTCATTCTTGTCAGAAAGGGGAAAAACGCGTTTTTCGTCATTCCCCTTTTTCTTTTCGCTGTCGGCATCACCGACTACACCGCATCCGGTATCATGAAACCGCTCTTTCACCGCATCCGCCCCTGCTTTGCTCTCGAAGGGGTGCGCCTCCTCGTCGATCAGTCACACTCCTCCTGGTCGTTCGCCTCCTCCCACGCGGCCAATTCGACGGCCATTGCCGGTCTTGTGTGGCTTTTCTTCTGGCGGGGCGACACGGTTGATAAAGTCTTCACTGTGGTTGTGATCGCTTACGCCTCGATGGTCGCCTTTTCCCGGATCTACATCGGCGTGCACTATCCGGGTGATGTGCTTGGCGGTATCGTGATCGGCATCGCCGGCGCGGCGCTGATCTACACGGCGTTCGCCTGGTTCGTCAAGAACGTGGTGCACCGGCGGGCGATGCAGAACGGAAGAGTGGAATGAATCGCTGGGGCATCGATCTCGGGGGTACCAAGATCGAGGGGGTGATCCTCGACGAAGAGCTGCGTCCCGTTGTCCGCCACCGCATCCCGACGGAGCAGGAAAAGGGTTACGGCCATATTCTGATGCAGATCAAAAGCCTCGTCGAAACGATGGCCGAGAAGTCGGGCCTCGACCTGCCGGAGCGGATCGGCATCGGCACGCCCGGTCGCGCTGACGGTGGGGATGGCGTCATCACCAACTCGAATACCGTCTGCCTGAACGGAGTGCCGCTCTTGCGCGATCTGCAAGAGGCGCTGCGGATGGAGGTGGTGATCGACAACGACGCGAACTGCTTCGCGCTCGCCGAGTCGATGCTCGGCGCGGGGCGCGACGAGATGGCCCGGCCCGGTGCGGCAGCGTTCGGCATCATCCTTGGTACCGGCGTGGGCGGCGGGATCGTCCGCGATGGCCGGATTATCCGGGGAGCGCACGGCATCGCCGGAGAGTGGGGGCACAACCCGGTGCCGGGCGAAAACGCGAAATGCTACTGCGGACGGCGCGGCTGCGTCGAGACGGTCATCTCCGGCCCGGCGCTCGAACGGCACTACGCGGCCCTCAGCGGGCGCAAAGCCTCACTGAAACAGATCGCCGCTTCGACGGGGCGCGACGACTTCGCGCGGCAGACCATCGACCGGCTGGTCTCGAAATTCGGCGTGGCGCTGGCGGCGGTCATCAACATTCTCGATCCGGACCTCGTCATTATCGGCGGCGGTGTGGGCAACATCCGCCAGCTCTACACCCCTGAGACGAGGCAGATGATTGCTGCCAATGTCTTCAACCACTCGTTCGACATCCCGCTCCTGCCGCCGCTGCTTGGCGACAGCGCGGGCGTCTTCGGCGCGGCGCTGCTTGCCGGGCCACCACTGCATTCACGATAATTGTATCAACGCACACTCCATTGGAACAACAGGAAATCCGCTACAGAAAAGGCGACATCATCGAACTGACTATCACCGACCACGCCGAGCGCGACAAGTGCTTCGGCAAAACCGCCGAGGGGATGGGCGTGATGGTCTCCGGCATCCTCGCGCCTGGCGACCGCGTTTCGGCGCAAGTTTACAAGGTCAAGTCGCGCTACCTCGAAGCGAGCGCCATCGAGGTTTTGTCGCCGTCGCCGGATCGCGTCGAGCCGGTCTGCCCGGTCTTCGGCTCCTGCGGCGGATGCAAGTGGATGCACGTCAGTTACGAGGCGCAGCTCCGCTACAAGCACAAAAAGGTGACCGACTCGCTCGTGCACATCGGCGGCTTCGAGAACCCCAACGTCCTCCCGGTGCTCGCCGCCCCTGAGCCGTTTCACTATCGCAACAAGGTGGAGTTCTCCTGCTCCAACATGCGCTACCTGCTCCAGCGAGAGATCGACAGCGACGAGCTGTCGAAGCCGAAGCACTTCGCCCTTGGCTTTCACGCGCCGGGCAACTTCGAAAAGGTGCTCGACCTTGATACCTGCTACCTCGCCAAGGAGTGCATGAACAAGGTGCTGAATGTCGTGCGCGACTTCGCCCTCGAACGCAGCCTTGCGCCCTACGCCGCCAAGGCGCACGAAGGCTACCTGCGCAACCTCATGCTCCGCTACAGCGAACGCCATCGTCAGCTCATGGTCAACATCGTCACCTCGTGGTACGAAAAGGAGGTCATGCTGGCGCTGAAGGCGCGGCTCGAATCGGCCATGCCGGAGCAGTTGATGACCTTGCTGAACAACGTCACCACCCGCAAGAACACCGTCGCCACTGGCGAGCGGGAGTACATCATCAGCGGCGACGGCTACGTCACCGAACGGCTCGGCGACCTCGACTTCAGGATTTCCGCCAACTCTTTCTTCCAGACCAACACCCGCCAGGCCGAAACCCTCTACGACCAGATCATCGCCGTCGGCGGCATCACTCCGGCGGACACGGTTTATGACCTCTACTGCGGCACCGGCACCATCACGCTCTACCTCGCCCGCCACTGCAAGCAGGCGATCGGCATCGAGGTGGTTGAGAGCGCTGTCCGCGATGCGCAGATGAACGCAGAGCTGAACGGCCTCTCGAACACGGTCTTCTTCCAGGCCGATCTCAAGAACTTCCATGCCATGCAGGAGGCGCTCGAACCCTACGCCAAACCCCGCATCATCGTCACCGACCCCCCGCGCGCCGGAATGCACCCCAAAGCGCTCGACACCATGCTCAAACTCCAGCCCGACCGCATCGTCTATGTTAGCTGCAACCCTGACAACCTCGCTCGCGACGGCAAAGAGATCGCCGCCCGAGGCTATCGCATGACGTCAGCCCAACCGGTAGACATGTTTCCGCAGACGAATCACATCGAGACCGTGGCCTGTTTCGAGCGGGCAGAATAAATCCGGGCAGGACGCGTCCCGAAAGCTTTGAGCGGGACTTATTGTCTTGTCAACTGCCAAACTTTCAACAAAAAAAGCCGGACATGCAGCACACATCCGGCTTTTTTTCACATACATGAGGCCTCCGCGCCTTACGGAGTCATCACCCCGGCGTCTTCCATAAACTTCTCCAGTCCCTTGTCGGTCAGCGGGTGGTTGGCGAGTTGTTTGATGACGCTGTACGGGATGGTGGCGATGTCGGCACCGACCATCGCCGATTCGACAACGTGCAGCGGGTTGCGCACGCTGGCCACGATCACTTCGGTGAGGTAGCCATAGTTGTCGTACATCGTGACGATCTGCCTGACCAGCTCCATGCCGTTGGTGCTGATGTCGTCGAGGCGTCCGACGAACGGGCTGACGAAGTCCGCGCCAGCTTTGGCGGCAAGCAAGGCCTGCGTTGGCGAAAAGACCAGCGTGGCGTTCGTCTTGATGCCGTTCGAGGAGAAGTGCTTGATCGCTTTGAGGCCTTCGACCGTGAGCGGGCACTTGACGACGATATTCTTGTGAATGGCCGCAAGCTCCTCGCCCTGGGCGATCATCTCCTCTGCTTTGAGCGTGGTAACCTCGGCGCTGACCGGGCCATCGACGATTTGGCAGATTTTGGCGATGTGCGCCTTGAAGTCGGCGTAGGTGAAGTTGGCCGGATCTTTGACGATTTTGGCGATCAGCGATGGATTGGTCGTGACGCCGTCGAGCACACCAAGTTCATTGGCTGCTTTGATTTCGTCGAGACTGGCGGTGTCGATAAAGAATTTCATGGGGCCTCCTCAGGCGTTGACCGGTTTTGCGTCGAGCATGGCGTTGAAGTTACGTGCGGGGCGGCCCTCCCAGTTGCGTTTGTGATAGGCGTAACCGGCGATGAGCGGCATGGCGACGGTGGCTTCGGCGAAGACCATCTGCTCGTAAACCGTGTCAACCTTGCCCCACGAGCTGGCCTCCTTGAGGGTCGAGCCGGAGAGCGCGCCGTCGCGTTCGTCGGCCACGGTGATCTGCACGGCGTAGGTGTGCATCGAAACATCTTCGTAGCCAAGCACCTCAGCCGCAACGACGATGTCTTGCGTAAAGTTCTTCGGCACGCCGCCGCCGATCATGAAGATGCCGGTCTTGTCGTTCTCGATCTTGATTCTGGTCAGCTCGCGGAAGTCCTTGACCGAGTCGATGGAGACATGGTTATCGGGGTTGTGCCACTGGTGGTGCACCAGGCCGAATCCGGCGGAACAGTCCGAGAATGCCGGGCAGAAGATCGGCACGCCTTTCTCGTAGGCTTTGTAAACGATGGAGTTCTTGTCGAGCCCCTTCTCTTCGATGTACTTGCCCATCTCGACGATGAATTCGCGCGACGAATACGCGCCGGGCTGCATCGAGTTGGCGATGATCGCCATGGTGTCGTCGCAGACGCGGAGTTCGTCCTCGTCGATGTAGGTGTCGTAGATGCGGTCGATGGCCAGCTCGCGCAGCTCGGCGTCGTCGGCGAACTGCGAGCCTTTCCAGTGCTTGAAACCGAGCGCCTCGAAGAAGTCCTGATCGACGATGTTTGCGCCGGTTGAGACGATGACGTCAACCATGTTGTGTTCGAGCATGTCGATGATGACCTGCTTCAGGCCGGCGCTGATGAGCGAACCGGCGATGGTGAGAATGACGGCGCACTCCTTGTCTTTCTGCATCAGATCGACGATAGAGGCCGCGCGGGCCAGGTTGCGAGCCTGGAACGCCATGTCGGCCATCTCCTCGATCATCGGCACGACGTTGTGCTTGGTGATGCCGATGTGCTTGATCGGCTCTTTCAGAAATCCTGCTTTCTGCATCGAACGCTCTTTCATAGGTAGCTCCTGTACTATTTTAAGTGCTTCTGTTTGGTTGTAATGCTGGGCTGACGAGCGGGAGAGTGTTGTCCCTTACGGCACATCTCCACCTGCTCTCTCAGAATAAAACAATCAGCTATAAGCCTCAATTTCGGGTTTTCGATCCCGATTTTCAATCTCAGCCTGAATCTGTTTGCTGATTTTTCACAATAAAAAAAGGAGAGCAAGCTGACTATATCACACACTCACATTACCGGATGCTGCTTCCTTCCGGACCTGACATGGTTGGGCAAGAGAATGCTGTATAGGACTTACTCTCCTAAATCTGCTATGTTCCTGTTTTTACCAGCGCCGTTCAGTCGGCCCAAGTAAAAACAGGCTTCTAATATAGCGTTCTGAAGTTAAAATACAAAAACAAAGCTTTTTTCTTTGTGGCAACTGTTATAACTTCGTAACCGTCCCGGAGAATTGCCTCCGGCTTCAGCCATCTCATTGTCACGCAACGTTCGTCAGAACAGGAGCCAGAACCCCGACGCCATGTCGATACAAAGGATTTTAAGCGGGATGCGGCCTACCGGCAAGCTGCACCTCGGCCACTACACCGGAGCACTTGAAAACTGGATCGCGCAGCAAGACCTTCTCCATCCCGACGGAAGCCGGGCTTACGAGACCTGCTTTCTGATTGCCGACTACCACAGCCTGACCACTTCGCTTGATACGTCGAGCCTGTATGCGCACTCTATCGACATGCTTGTTGACTGGCTCGCGGCAGGCGTCGATCCCGAAAAAAGCCCGGTATTCCGGCAGTCGCAGGTCAAGGAGCACGCCGAGCTGTTCCTCATCTTTTCAATGCTCATCACCACCGCGCGGCTCGAGCGCAACCCGACGCTCAAGGAGCAGGTGCGCGATCTGAACATGGAGTCGCTGGTCTATGGCCATCTCGGCTATCCGGTGTTGCAGGCGGCGGACATTCTGCTCTACAAGGGCAACGTGGTGCCGGTGGGCGAGGATCAGATCCCGCACGTGGAGATCACCCGCGAGATCGCCCGCAAGTTCAACAGCCACTACCAGCATCCGGCGCTCGGCGACGTCTTCCCCGAACCCGCGCCAAAGATCACGAAGTTCGCGCGGCTCGTCGGCCTCGACGGCAAGGCGAAGATGTCCAAGTCGCTCGGCAACACGATTCTGCTGAGTGACGGCCCTGACGAGGTGCTCGCGAAGATGCGCCCCGCCGTGACCGACACGCAGAAGGTGCGCCGCAACGATCCGGGCCGCCCGGAAGTGTGCCTGGTTTACAGCTACCACCAGAAGTTCACCGGCGAGGCGCAGCTGGCCGAAATCGAGACGGGGTGCCGCTCCGGAGCGCTCGGCTGCGTTGACTGCAAGAAGATGTGCGCAGCAAACATTTCGGCGGAGCTGGCCCCGATTCTCGAACGCCGCAAGCACTACGAAGAGCGGCCTGAGATGGTCAAAGAGATTCTGCACGAAGGCGAAACAAAGGCACGAAAAATTGCCGGAGAAACCATGAAAGAGGTCAGGGAAGCGATGAACCTCGGGGAGAGTAACGCATGATGATACGAAACGATAACGGCCCGAAAGCGTTCATTTTCGACATGGACGGCGTGTTGGTCGATAACATGAGAATGCACGCCCAGTCGTGGGTTGATCTCTTCGCCGACTACGGCCTGTCGGGTCTCGACCCGGAGCGCTACCTTGTCGAAACCGCCGGTATGAAGGGCCTCGACGTCTTGCGCTACTTCCTCGATCCGTCGATTTCGCCCGAAGAGGCAGACAAGCTGACGGAGCTGAAAGACATGCTCTATCGCGTGATGAACCGCGATGCCATCGTCGCGATGCCCGGCCTTGAAGCGTTCCTCGACCGCGCCGCCAATTCGGGCGTCCGGCTCGGTATCGGCACCGGCGCGGGGCCGAAGAACATCGACTACGTGCTCGGTCTGACCGGCCTGACGCCGCGCTTCGAGGCGGTGGTCGGCGCGCACATGGTCAAGCACGGCAAGCCGCATCCGGAGACCTTCCTGCAGGTGGCCGAACGCCTTGGTGCTGATCCGTCCTCATGCATCGTCTTCGAGGACGCGCTGCCCGGCGCGGAAGCCGCCGCCGCCGCAGGCATGAGCTGCGTGGCGGTTACGACGACCAATCGGCCCGAGGCCTTCGCTGCGTTCGACAACGTCATTACGGCCATCGACCATTTCGAAGGCCTCATGCCCGAAGCCTTGCTGGAGCTTTCCAGTGCCGTCAAAACCATGTCTTAACGATTCATACCGATGCGAGCTTTTTTCCTCCCCTTCATTCAGGACGCCCTGCACAAAGCGGGCATCGAGACCGACAAGGAGATTCAGATCGACAAGCCGAACGACAAGAGGTTCGGCGATTTCTCGACCAACATCGCCTTCCTCGTGGCTAAAGAGGCCCGGAAAAATCCGCGCGAACTGGCCACGCAGTTGATCGGCCTGTTCGCATTCCCGGAAGGCACGGTCACGAAAACCGAAGTAGCCGGGTCGGGCTTCATCAACTTCCATCTCGATCTGGCCTTCATCATGCGCTCGGCGCAGGAGGTTCTGGCAAAGGGCGAGGCGTTCGGATGCAATGAGTCGGGAAAGGGGCTGAAGGCGATTGTGGAGTACGTCAGCGCCAATCCGACCGGGCCGCTCACCATCGGGCGCGGACGTGGCGGCGTCTTGGGCGACTGCATCGCGAACCTGCTTGAAACGCAGGGCTATGAGGTGACGCGCGAGTACTACTTCAACGATGCCGGACGCCAGATGCAGATTCTGGCCGAATCGGTGCGCTACCGTTATCTGGAAAAATGCGGTCAGGAGATCGAGTTCCCGGAGACGCACTACCAGGGCGACTACATCGGCGAAATTGCCGGGATGCTCTTCATCGAGCACGGCGACGAACTGGCCTCGACCGAAGAGCTGACGATTTTCAAGGAGACCGCCGAAGCGGTCATCTTCAGTTCGATCCGCAAAACCCTCGAACGGTTGTCGATCATGCACGACTCCTTTTTCAACGAGCACACGCTTTACCAGTCGCACGAAGGTAACCCGTCGGCAAACCAGTGGGTGATCGACGCGCTTGAAGCTAAGGGCTTCATCGGCAACTACGACGGCGCGACCTGGTTCCTGACCACCAAGCTTGGTCAGGAGAAGGACAAGGTGCTCATCAAATCTTCTGGTGATCCGAGCTACCGCTTGCCCGACATCGCCTACCACGTCACCAAGTTCGAGCGCGGCTTCGACCTCATGGTCAACGTCTTCGGCGCGGACCATATCGACGAGTACCCCGACGTGCTCGAAGCGCTGAAAATCCTTGGCTACGACGCCTCGAAGGTCAAGATCGCCATCAACCAGTTCGTCACCACCACGGTCGGCGGCCAGACGGTCAAAATGTCAACCCGCAAGGGCAACGCCGATCTGCTCGACGACCTCATCGACGATGTGGGCGCGGACGCCACTCGCCTGTTCTTCATCATGCGCGGCAAGGATTCGCACCTGAACTTCGATGTCGAGCTGGCCAAGAAGCAGTCGAAAGACAACCCGGTCTTCTACCTCCAGTATGCTCATGCGAGGATTTGCAGCCTCATGCGCATGGCCGAAAAAGAGGTCAGCTTCGACGAGTCTGCGGCAACAGGCGAAGGACTAGCGCTGCTTTCGAGCGAAGCAGAGATCGATCTGGCATCCGTGCTGCTCGACTTCCCTGACCTCATCCAGTCCAGCCTGCGTCAGCTCGAACCGCAAAAGATGGTGGAGTATCTCCACACGGTCGCCGAGCGCTACCACAAGTTCTATCAGGAGTGCCCGATTCTGAAAGCCGACGAACGCGTTCGAACAGCGCGTCTGGAACTGTCACTCGCGGTGCGTCAGGTGCTGCAGAACGGCTTTAGAATTCTCGGCATTTCTGCGCCGGAATCGATGTAATCTTGGCATTAGAGTGCGGCCTGCGTGGTGCAAATCAGGCGCGATACAGGCTGTGCGATTCGATGTATGCCGCGATGGATTGCGGGACGAGGTGCGAGACTGGCTGACCGGCGGCGGCGAGTCGCCTGACCTCCGTAGCTGAGACTGGCATGTCGAAATCGAAGAGCATCGCGGTCGGTAGAATCCCGCCGCACGATGCAGCGGCAAGCTTGGCGCCAGAACGTCCAAACACCGCAATGTCACAAAGTTTGGTGATCGCCTGCGATTCCCGCCACTGCGGTATCTGCCTGTAACTGTCCTCCCCCACGAGAAGTACAAGATCGTCGCCCTGATGAAGCGCCGCGACGTGTCGCAGAAGATCGATGGTGTATGAAGGTCCCGGCTGCTGTAACTCCCAGTCGCTCATTTCAGCAAACTTGCCGGCAGTGTTGAGCTCAGCGACGAACAGACGGGCCATGGTGGCCCGGTCATCATCTGAAGCGTCAGCGGGAGCTTTGAAAGGATTTTTGGAAACCGATACCGTCAGCCGGTCAAGCCCTGCAAGTTCTCTTGCAAAGAGGCACAGGGCGAGATGACCGTTATGCGGCGGATCGAAACTTCCTCCGAAAACAGCAGTTTTCACTCTTTCGATTTCGGATCGCGCTTGTTTGAGTAGTGGGCGGTAACTCTTTTTGCGGCAGACTCAACCAGCTTGGCCTTGCCCGGGTAAAGCTGCTGGAAGGCCTCTATCGACTGGCGGGCTTCAAACCAGTTCTGCTGCTTGATCTCCGAGTCGATCTTGCCGATCCATGCCGGTTCGAGCCATTTGGTATCGGGGTACTGGTTGATAACCACATCGTAGAAAATCTCTGCGGCCCGGTACTTCTTCAGTTTGAAATATTGCCGGGCGATCGAGAAGCGGTTATCGGCAAGCTTCTCCCGGAGCGCAGGAATCGCCTGCTGGCTGTATCGCGCAGGCGATTCCTGCGAGAGTATTGCCATTGCGGCCTCGTATTTCTGCCGGTAGGAGGCGTTTTTCGGATTGACCTCCATCAGCTTTTTATACATCTCGGCATCGCTGGCTGCCTGTCTGGAATCATCGGACGGATACTGGTCAAGGTAGGTGGTGAATTCGTTGATTGCCTTGACGGTGTACTCCTGGTCAAGCTCATGGAATGGAGAGAGCTTTTCGTACGACCTGGCAAGTTGAAACTGCGCATTCCTCGCATAGGGCGAGTCTGGGGTCTGCTGAAGCAAGCGCCTGTAGGTGTCAGCAGCAAGGATGTACTCTTTCTTTTTGAAATAGGACTCGGCCAGAGCGTTAAGCACATCGTCTTCAAGATCGGTCGCTCTCGTCGAAAACATCAGGGACTCAAGGATGACGATCGCATTGTCGTACTTCCGTTTTGCGATCTTTTCGGTGGCTTCTCGGTAGCGCTGCTCAGCCGGAGAGGCCGTTATTGCGGCAGTTTTCGCTGGTTTCGATGACGAGCAGGATGAGAGCGACAATGCAAGACAAAGCAGACCAGGCAGAGTTCTGAGCACCGACTTTTTCATGACCGATTGAGACATAGAGACTCCCTTAAAGCAAGTGAAAAAATGACAATCCGATTGTGCCTGACGGCAGCACGCAAAACTTACGTGAACCAGTGCAAGAGCAGGAAGAAGCTGATACCGTGGGTTGGCGAGTTTTCGGCTGATCTTGCAAACCGGATGATTTGATTCCTGCAGGTAGTCCACGCTTTGGCAATCCGATTCGACTTTCGAAGGAACACCCGAAAAAAGTTCATGCGTTCGCAGAAGAAAACAATATGCTGATTTCGTTTGTGGAGCTTAGGGGAGTCGAACCCCTGACCTTCTCATTGCGAACGAGACGCTCTACCAACTGAGCTAAAGCCCCAAATGTGGAGCAATTTACAGCTATTCCAATCTTTTCACAAACGCAAAAAAAGCCCGCTCAACGACAGGCTTTTTTTGAACATAATGCTACGGAATCAAGCCGGTTCGGCGACCAGTGAATGCTTGAGCATTTCAAGCTGATGGCTGATACTGCCGTCAATGATCGTGTCGCCGATTTTGACGGTTACCCCGCCGATCAGGTTCTCGTCGAGCAGCATCTTGGCACGGATTTTCTTCCCGGTACGAATGGAGAGGCTGTTGACCAGCTCTTTAGCCTGCTCGTCGCTGAGCTTGACTGCGCTTTTCACATCGGCGTTGATAACGCCATTGCGTTCGTCGATCAAGGCGTTGAATTCGGAAATTACTCCGGCAAGAAGAGCGGCCCTTTTCTTGTGAGCGAGCAGCTTGATGAAGACCATCGTTTTCTCACTGATCTTGTTCCTGAAAATTTCTTCGAGAATTTTCGATTTGAGATCGACATTGATCAGCGGGCTTTTGAGAGCCAGCACGAGCTCATGACTTCCAGAGAGCACTTCCTGTATTTTCTGCAGGTCTTCGGTAACTTTTTCCAGAAAGTTGCCTTCAACGGCCACTTCGAGCAAGGCCACCGCATATCGACGGCCTGCAATTGCACTTGACATAGTTCCGAGGTTTTATTATCAGTTACGATTGGAGGCCATTTCCTTGATCATATCGTTGACCACCGCTTTCTGCTTGTCCGCATCGAGAGTGGTACGGATAATTTTCTCGGCGCCTTTTACCGCCATATCGGCGACCTCGTTTCTGAGCACATCCAGTGCGCGGCGCTTCTCCTGCTCAATCTCTTCCTTGGCGGAAGCAATCATCTTGCGGGATTCATCTTGGGCTTTCTCGGTGAGATCGGCGCGAAGCCTGTCCGCTACCTCCTTGGCTTCCCTGATGATTTTGTCAGCTTCGGCATCTGCCTTGGCCAGCAAATCCCGGTTTTTCTTCAGGATCGACTCGGCCTCGTCTTTTGCCGCGTGAGCACGATCAATGGCTGATTGAATGCCTTTGGCCCGCTCTTCGAGCATCGACAGGATCGGCCCCCATGCAGTCTTACTGAGAATAACAAGAACGATCAGAAAAGTAAGAGCTGTCCAGAATATGAGGCCAGGATTCGGGTTGAGAAGCCCGCCTTCGAGCAGAATAATCCCTGACGTTAGCATGAACGCAGTCCTTTAACAGTTTGATAAAAAACCGTCTGCGGTTTCAAATAGATACTGCAGACGGATTAAGCTATGGCACGATGCATTACTTCAGGGCGAGAAGCACGCAGATAACCTCACCGAACAGCGCAACACCCTCGATAAGAGCGGCGGCGATAATCATCGTGGTACGGATGTCCGAAGTCGCCTCAGGCTGACGGGCAGTGCCTTCAGCTGCAGAAGCAGCAGCGTTACCAATACCAAGACCTGCACCGATAGCTGCCAGACCTGCGCCGATGCCCGCACCCAAATAACCCAAACCTTCCATCTTTAAATTGCCTCCATTGATTGTTGTTGTAAAATGAATGCTACTCCTTGTAGCAGTTCTAAAAAAGATAAAGGAACTTCTTTACGCCACCAGGTCGTCTCAGTGATGACCGGAAGCTTCAAGCTCATGACCGTCGTGACCGCCTTCATGCGCCGTTGCCAGACCGATGAACAGTGCGGAAAGCATGGTAAACACGAACGCTTGCAGGAACGCCACAAAGAGTTCGAGCAGATAGATGAAGATCGCGAACGGTATCGAAACCGCCACAGCCACGATGTAGCTCTTCAGAATGAAGCTGATGAAAAACAGGCTGAGAATGATGATATGGCCTGCGATCATGTTCGCAAAGAGTCGGATGGTCAGAGCGAACGGCTTGGTGAACTGTCCGAGAATTTCGATTGGCACCATGATAATCCAGAGCGCCCAGTGCGTACCGGCGGTCAGGTGCTTCATATAGCCCACGATGCCATGCGCCCTGAAGGCCGAAACCTGGGTGACAATAAAAGTGAAGGTCGCCAGCGTCAGCGTGACGTTGATGTTGCCGGTCGCGGTCGCGCCATAAGGGATGAGGCCGAGCAGATTGCAAACCAGAATGAAAAAGAACACTGTCAGCAGGTAGGGCAGGAACTTTTCGTAACCGTGACCGATGTTGGGTTTGGCGACGTCGTTGCTGATAAAATCGACCAGTGACTCGAAAACGTTGGCAAGACCCTTCGGCGCCTGATTTGCGGACATCTTCTTGACGCTTGCGCCAGCAGCGCTTGCGATAACGACCAGCAGGATCGCGGCAAGCCAGATCATCACGACATGCTTGGTTATCGAAATGTCGTAACCGGCAACTTCGATGCGGGGCAGATGCACCTCTCCGAATGGCTCAAATTCGAAGGTGTGGTTATCGAGAATATGATGCATGATGAGGTCACCCGGCTTCTCGTCACCGCTCTCGGCATGGGCAGCCTCAGCCTTCACGGGTGCGGCTGCGGGAGGCTCGACGCTTGCCGGAGCGACCGGAGCCGCCGGCGCAGTTGCCGCTACAGGGGCATCATTCTGACCGGTAGTTGCGAATACAGGACTATTCAGGCTCAGGAGTACAGGCACGACCAGTGCCAGAATTCTTGAAATCGCTTTCTTTCGCATACCGTCTTGTCAGTTTTTTGCCGCGTTTTTTTTCAGTTGATTCTTCTTCTGGTAAGCGAGAATCTCGAGTACCAGGTAAATACAGTAAAAAGAGATGAAGGATACCACGAAATCGATCGACTTGACCATACCCAGCAGATTGATGACCAGCACCAGCGCCATAACGATCAGAAGTCTGAGGGCCACGCCGCCGAAAACGACCAGCGTGAAAATCTTCGACTCTTTGTCAAATCCGTACTCAAAGAGCAAGTACCCCGTGAGGCTGTTGAGAACGACCATGAGCCAGGCAGCGAAAACCGAGTTGATGTCGATCGGATACCTTGCCGAGCCCCAGTAAACAACCCCCCATAAAATGACCGACAAGATAAATAACTTTATAAGAAAATCAAACAAAGCCTTCATGTCCGGCGATCCTTTTCGTGGTTTCGAGTGTGTTGATGTAAACGGTCATGCTCGCGGTCTGCCTGCCGAAGGGTCTTCATGAGCACAAGGGCCATGCCAACCATGCCAACAAGCACTCCGGCCAGCAGAAACAGAGGTGAGGTTCCAAACTTCGAATCCGCCCAATAACCGAGGAAGACGAAAAGTGCGAAACTCGCGGCGATCTGAACCCCGATCCCGAGATACTCCGATAGCGCCCTGACCGATCCTCCAAACTGCTCGGAGAATTTATCCTTTTTCCTGTCATTATCTAACATGGTCATCTCCTTTGGAGGCATGAGCCGCTATCGGGGAATAGCTATTGCCCGCCGGAATCAGCGTTAACATCCCGGTAAACATTCCAGGTCGATTCAACCAGCGTACCGAGATTGCTGTACTGCGGAACCCAGCCGAGCAACTCGCGGGCCATGGCGGAGGTCGCCACCAGGTTGGCCGGATCGCCCGCACGACGTGGCGCGAACTCCGCCGGAATCTTTTTGCCCGTCACGCGGCGGGCGGCTTCGAGCATTTCGAGCACGGTGACGCCAGTTTCGCTGCCGAGGTTGACCGACAGACTTTCGTCGCTCTCGATAACCTGCTCGAATGCGAGTACGTGCGCGGTAGCGAGATCGTTGACATGAACGTAGTCGCGGATGCAGGTGCCGTCCCGAGTCGGGTAGTCGGTGCCGAACACCGAGAGCATCGGCCTTACGCCTGCCGCGACCTCCATGATGACTGGTAACAGGTTGGCCGGATTCCTTTCCAGCCCTCGGATGCGTCCGCGCACATCATATCCGGCGGCGTTGAAATATCTGACCGCTGCGAACTTCAGCCCCTTGAGCCGGTCATACCATTCGAGAATCCGCTCGATTTCAAGCTTGGTGAAGCCGTAGTAGTTCTCCGGCTCCTTGGGATGATTCTCGTCGATGGGCAAATAAGTCGGGCTGCCGAAAATGGCTGCCGAAGAGGAGAAGAGGAAGCATTTGATGCCGTTTGTCACCGCCTGGTTGATGGTGCCGATCGTACCGCAGATGTTGTGAACGGAGTACTCTTCCGGCTTCTGCATTGACTCCCCGGCAGCCTTCCGCGCCGCCAGATGAACGCATCCGTCAAACCCGCGATTCATCACCTCGGCCAGCATTTCCGCATCGAAAATATCGCCACGCACGAACTCCGCGTCACGGAACAGATTCTCCTCTCGCCCGGTGGAGAGATTGTCGAACACCGTAACCTTGTAGCCCCGGTCGAGAAACTCGCGAGCCACATGACTGCCGATATACCCTGCGCCGCCGATAACGAGAATTTTCATGCCTGAATGTTTCATACGGGGTTCATACACGATCAAACTCAAAGATAACACTTCCCGCCGGAACATCAGGGCTGCTCAGAGCTTCTCTGTCTCTTGCGTCCTGATGAAACCAAGAAATAGAGCTTTTTTTAGACAAAACAGCCTATCCCCGAGGCGGATACGGGTCGTTGCCGTGACTGTCCTTGCCTTTGATTTTACCATCCTTGTTGTGAATGACCAGCTCCGTATGCTGGCGAGTGCTCAACTCCCGCGCCCTGTCGATAGCTGGCTGTTTGGTGTCGAAAAGATTGGATGCTCTCGATGAGCCGCTTTGTTTGACTTTCCAGCCGCCCTTCGGATTCGGCACCACATGGGTCGATTTCTTGTTCATCAAGATAATTGTCTGAATTCAAAGGATCATTTGAACGGTTATGCTTGTTGACAAAAGTTATAATAATTAAGTTATTGTCAACAACAAGCACCACCAATCACCACACAGAGACCAGCCATGATGCCCAATTTTGGAGAACGGCTCTGCTCTGCGCGAAAGATGGCCGGAATGTCGCTGCAGGAGCTTTCCAACAGGATGGAGAGTCCGGTCTCAAAACAGGCGCTCAGCAAATACGAGCAGGGAAAAATGCAGCCAGACAGCCCCGCGCTGCTTTCGCTCTCATCGGCGCTTGGCGTCAGGCCCGACTATTTTTTCAGAGAACCGTCCCAATTGAGCGCCATCGAGTTCAGGAAACATGCGAGTCTGCCGAAAAAGGAGCGGGCTCGAATCGAGGCAAAAGCGCTCGACATGCTCGAACGGTACCGCGAACTTGAATCCTGCCTCGGCCTCGCTTCATCGTTCGTCCATCCGTTTCCGGATGCGGCGCTTGCAACTTTCGAGGATGCCGGAAGCTATGCCGAAAAGCTTCGCCAGGCATGGAATCTCGGTATCGACCCCATTCCCGATGTTGTCGAAATGCTTGAAAGCTATAACGTCAGAGTCATCATGCTCGACGCGCCGGACGGATTCGATGGTCTCGCCGCGTGGTCGGGAAATATTCCGGTCATCGCGTTCAACCAGAATCGCGATGTCGTCCGCCGCCGCTTTACCGCGCTGCACGAGCTGGCGCACCTGCTTTTCCGGTGCGAGGCAACAAATCCTCGCGAGAATGAAAAACTCGCCCACGCCTTCGCGGGAGCATTTCTGCTTCCGAAAGAGTTGTTTCTCCGGGCTTTTGGCGAAAAGCGCACTCATTTTACCGAGAGAGAGCTTCTCGATATGAAAGAGTATTTCGGTATCTCGGTTGCTGCGATCATGGCCAGAGCCAAAGGACTCGATGTTATCAGCGATTTCACCTACAAGAATTTCTGCATTGCCTGGTCAAAACACAGGATCAAAGAACCCGGAGAATACCGCTCCAGGGAGGAGCCTGCCCGGTTCAGGCAGCTTCTCGACAGGGCGGTTTCGGAAGAGGTGATCACGATGAGCAAAGCTGCGGCCCTTGCAGGAAAATCGTATCATGAGTTGAGCGAGGAAATGTCATTCATCTAACCCCAGCATGACGTGAATGTCGCGATACATGACGCCAACATTCTGATCGATATTGTGAAGCTCGACCTTGCCGATACGCTGTTCTCGCTCGATCTCAGCATGAGGACAACCGATGCTGTCTGGGCCGAGCTTTCAGGCGACCAGAAAAGCTTGCTTCAACCATTTGTTGACGGAAATCTGCTTGCAATCGATTCATTCACTGCTGAAGAAGTTGGCCAGATCGTGAGTTATTCGCAGAAACATCGTGCATTGTCATTCGAGGATTGCACGCTGATTGTTGCCGGAAGAGGGCACAACGCACTGGTCATCACCGGTGACAGAAAGCTGCGCACAGTGATCGAAGCCGAACAGCTCGAAGTTCACGGTATTCTGTGGCTGTTCGACAGGATGCTCGATGAATCGGTTATCACGAAGAGTCTGGCTGCCGACAAGTTGCGGGGATTGCGGGCGATGAATCGCCGTCTGCCTGCTGATGAGTTGGAAACGCGGATTGAGCAATGGGAATTCAAATAGAATGCCATAATTTTAGCAAAATACCCTCAGAGTTTTACAACTACAGTCATGCCCCAGCCATCAGCAATCGCCCCCCTCCACCCATTCATCTTCCACACCATACCCAACCTTGTGGCGCTTCAGACTACCCGCACCGGCGGGGTGAGTGCTGCACCGCTGAATTCGCTGAATCTTGGCTCGCATGTTGGCGACGATCTGGCATTTGTGCGGGAGAATTACCGGCGGCTCGGGGCGTTTCTCGGGATCGACGCGGAAAGCATCGTGACGACCGGGCAGGTGCATGGGACAGAGATCGCCGTCGTTACCGAGCCGGGCAAGCTCAATGGATATGACGCGCTTATCACCAACGTCCGCGGACTTTTTGTCGGCATTCTGACCGCCGACTGCTATCCTGTCCTGATTTACGATCGCCGGACAGGAGCATCCGGAGCAGCTCATGCGGGGTGGCAGGGCACGGCGGGACGGATCGCCGAAAAGACCATCAACGCGATGCGCGACGAATTTGGCAGCCGTCCCGAGGACTGCCTCGCCTGGGTCGGCACCGGCATTTCTGGTGAATGCTACGAAATCGGCGGCGAAGTTGCCGCCCGGTTCAGCAGTCGCTACCTCAAGCCGTCGCCCTCCGGCGAAGGTCGGCAACGGCTTGACCTCTCGGCAGCCAACCGCGACCAGCTCGTCGAAGCGGGCATTTCGCCGCCGCAGGTGCAGTGCTCGGAGTTCTGCTCGTTCCGCGACGCCGACCGCTTCTACTCCTACCGTCGCGACAACGGCAAAACCGGCCGGATGCTCACGCTGATCGGACTCAGGAATTCTGACTGAGGCTTCTGACCGCCACAAGCATCGTGCCGAGTTTTTCTTCGAGGGCTTGGAGGGCGGCGATCTCCTCTGCATCGAGGTCTTCCGAGACGACGTCGTAGCTTGAAAACGATAGCAGGGTTTTGCCGAGCTTCTGTTCGAGGGAGCGGATCTCTTCGAGCTGCTCCGGGGTTAGTTTGGAGAGGCTTGATAACATGATGACCTCCTTTGTTTATGTGCCTTCTGCGAGCCAGAAAACGCGGTTGACTTCAATCCAGAGAACATCCCGCCCATGCGGACGGTTACAACGATTTATTGGACGCGCTGTTGGTTAACAGCTCTTTTTGGGATAAATTGAGTGTCAAATTATTGTGCGCCAGCACTCGCTGTTTTTCTACTCGTCTCTCATATCTAATAAAAGACAATTATCGACAATGAGCAACAATGACCTCCTGAACTACTACCACAGGGCCAACGAGCTGGTCTTCAAGGGCCTCATCGAGTTTAGTTGCATGAAAGCCGCTATCGAACTCGACCTGTTCAGCCACATGGCCGAAGGCCCCAAGGACCTCGCGACGCTGGCAGCCGACACCGCTTCGGTGCCGCCTCGTCTCGAAATGCTTCTCGAGACGCTCCGCCAGATGCGCGTCATCACCCTGAGCGACGGAAAATGGTCATTGACCGAGTTTGCCGATTACATGTTCTCGCCGAACCCGAAAGAGCCGAACCTGCACCAGACCCCCGTGGCCAAAGCCATGGCGTTCCTTGCCGATGACTTCTACATGGGCCTTTCACAGGCAGTCAGGGGTCAGAAGAACTTCAAGGGTCAGGTGCCCTATCCGCCGGTCACGCGCGAAGATAACCTCTACTTCGAGGAGATTCACCGCAGCAACGCCAAGTTCGCCATCCAGCTCCTTCTCGAAGAGGCCAAGCTCGACGGCGTCAAGAAGATGATCGACGTCGGCGGCGGCATCGGCGACATTTCGGCTGCCATGCTCAAGCACTTCCCTGAACTCGACTCCACCATTCTGAACCTGCCGGGCGCCATCGACCTGGTCAACGAAAACGCCGCTGAGAAGGGCGTGGCCGACCGTCTGCGCGGCATCGCGGTGGACATCTACAAGGAGTCTTACCCCGAAGCCGACGCGGTGATGTTCTGCCGCATTCTCTATTCGGCCAACGAACAGCTCTCGACCATCATGTGCAAAAAGGCTTTCGACGCCATGCCGTCCGGCGGTCGCCTGCTGATTCTCGACATGGTGATCGACGATCCGGAAAACCCGAACTTCGACTACCTGAGCCACTACATCCTCGGTGCCGGAATGCCCTTCTCGGTGCTCGGCTTCAAGGAGCAGGCCCGTTACAAGGAGATTCTCGAAAGCCTCGGCTACCAGGATGTCACCATGGTGCGCAAGTACGACCACCTGCTCGTTCAGGCGGTGAAACCGTAAGAGTTCGAAGGAAAAAGATTCCATCACTAGATCTTCACTGAAAAGGCTGCCTTATCGGGCAGCCTTTTCTCGTATAGAAGTTATGCGACCTGTGCTATTCAAAGAGGGCAGGTGCAAGACCTGCCCCTACGTGCTCATCGGCACTTTTCCCGATTCATCATTCGATCAGGCAATTGCTTTTTCGCCCGTACAGTTCGTGGGCTTGGCGGAGAATCTCTTCGCGGAAGTCGGGATGGGCGATGGTGGCGAGCGCTTCAGCTCGCTGGCGGAGGTTCTTGCCGTGCAGGTTGACGATACCGTACTCGGTGACGACGTATTGCACATGCGCCCGCGTGGTCACGACGCCCGCGCCGGGCTTGAGGTGCGGTACGATGCGCGACTCGCCCTTGCGCGTCGTGGCGGGTAGGGCGATGATCGGCTTGCCGCCGGGCGAGAGCGCCGCGCCGCGGATGAAGTCCATCTGGCCGCCGACGCCGGAGAAGTGGCGAATGCCGATCGAGTCGGCGCACACCTGGCCGGTCATGTCGATCTCGATGGCACTGTTGATCGCCGTGACTTTGGGATTTTTTCTGATCTCCTTCGTATCGTTGACGTAGTCCGAACCGAACATCTCGACCAGCGGATTGTCGTCCACGAAATCGTAAAGCTTGCGGCTGCCGACAAGGAAGCTCGCCACGATGATCTCGTTGTGTGTCTTCTTGCAGCGCCCGTTCACCACCCCCTTTTCGACCAGCTCGACCACGCCGTCAGAGAACATCTCCGAGTGGATGCCGAGGTCTTTGTGCCCCGTCAAGGCGGCGAGTGTGGCGTCCGGAATTGCGCCAATGCCCATCTGCAGCGTTGCACCGTCCTCGACGATGGAGGCGATATGCTGGCCTATCTGTCGCTCGATATCGGTCAGCTCGTGCGGCGGCGTCTCCGGCAGCGGATCGTCCACCTCGACCAGAGAATGAATCTTGCTGACATGCAGCAGTCCTTCGCCGTGGGTGCGGGGCATGTTCGGGTTCACCTGAGCAATGACGTGCCGGGCGGTATGCACGGCGGCGCGGGCCGCATCGACCGACACGCCGAGCGAGCAGTAGCCGTGGCGGTCGGGCGGCGAAACGTGCACCAGTGCCACGTCGAGCGGCATGACGCCGTCGTAGAACATCGCAGGCACGTCGCTCAGAAAGATCGGTATGGCGTCGGCATAGCCGCACTGCACCGCGGAACGAACATTCTTGCCGACAAAGAAGGCGTTGAGCCGAAAGCTCTCCTGGAACTCGGGCTGAACGTAGGCGGCATCGCCTTCGGTGTGCAGGCTGACGATCTCGACATCGCGCAGGTGGCTGGCGCGGCTGACCATCGCATCGATCAGCCGACGAGGGGTCGCCGCCGCCGTGTGCAGAAAAACCCTGTCTCCCGACTTGATGGCCATGACGGCCTCTTCTGCGGATATCGTCCGGTAACTCATGATGTTTGAATATTTTTTGAATTGATAGCAGCTCCGGCGCTCTCCTGAAATTCAGACGACCTTCTCCGAAGGGCGGCAAAGCTTCTGGTAGCTGACAAAAACTGGAGACGAGCCGGGAAAAGCGGCTGCGCCCTTCTCCCGGCCTGCATCACTGAAGCGGTGGGTTGTTCTTCCGGCGGAGGTAGGCCGGAGTGTCGGTTGAGCCTTTCTGTATCTGCTCGTCTTCGTCGCTCTGGCCGGGCATGGGGTTCGATCCGCCCGAAGGGCGCGATCCAGCGGTGCTGCACGCGCGACCAATATCGAATGGCTCCTGAATAGAACGGCTTTTTCTGATGTAGGCGGGAATTCTCATGTCCTCGACTACCTGTTCGGGATAGCCGGAGGCTTGGACTGGGCGACCGAAGCCCTTCAGGGGAGGCGCTTTCGGCACAGCCTTCTCCTGCTGTACAGCCAGCGAAGCGGGTTGTCGCTCCTCGCCTGGTTCAGCTCTCTTGAAACCGGTGACGATCACCGTGACCCGGATTTCGCCCGACACCTGCGGCTCATCGACATAGCCATTGATGATCTTGGCGTCGCCGCCAACCTGCTCCTCAATGTAGTTCATGGCGTCGGCAATGTCGCGCATGGTCACGTCGCCCGTGATGTTGACCAGCACGCCCTTGGCTCCGCGCATCTTGACCCCCTCCATCAACGGACTGGTGACGGCGTCCGAAGCCGCCTTCAGTGCCCGGCGCTCTCCCGCGGCGGCGGCGGAACCCATGACCGCGTCACCCGCGCTCTGCATAATGCTCCGGACGTCTGCGAAATCGACGTTGACGTGGCCGTGGTGGGTAATGATGTCGGCGATCCCCTTGACCGCCCGGAAGAGCACGTCGTTTGCCATGTTGTACGCCTCGGTGGCACTGACACCCTCATCGGCGATGCTCAGGATTTTTTCGTTCTCGACGATGATGAGTGTGTCGATATACTTGCGCAGCTCGGTGATTCCGGCGTCGGCGATCCGCGCCTTGATCTGCCCCTCGAAGCTGAAGGGGCGGGTAACGACGCCGATGGTAAGGATGCCCATATTGCGGGCGATGGAGGCGACAACCGGAGCAGCGCCAGTGCCGGTGCCCTTGCCCATACCAGCGGCGATGAACACAAGGTCGGCGCCGCGCAGTTGCATAGCGATCAGTTCGCGATCATCCTCGGCGGCAAGACGGCCCTTCCCCGGATCGGCTCCTGCGCCGAGTCCGTTAGTCGCCTTCTTGCCGATCTGCACGCGGATCGGCGCTTTCGAATTTAGCAGCGCCTGGCGGTCAGTATTGAAGACCACGAATTCGGTACCGCTGATCTTCCGCTCTATCATATTGTTGACGGCATTACCACCGCATCCGCCGACGCCGACAATCTTGATATTGACTCCGCTGCCCTGATCGCTGTCGAAAAGGCCCGGATCGAGTTCGAATGCCATACTCTCTATTCCTTGTTTTTCCTGTCGTTACAGGTAACTATCTCTGCTACAACTGATCCCAGAACTTCTTCAGGCGGTCAACAAACTTCTTTCCTGCTGGCGGGGCATCGGAACTCTGCTCGGGACTCTGCTGAGCTTGCGAAGGTTCCGGAGAAAAAGCAACCGGCTCATGAGTCTGCTCGGTTGGTGTTGGGGCAACCTCTCCATAATCCTGATACAGATTGTTCTGCAGAGAGTGGGCCACAAGGCCCATCACCGTCGCGTACATCGGATTATTGATCGCCTCCTTGATGCCACCCGACACCCCTTCTGGATAACCGGTGCGGACGTCGAGACCGAGAATGTCCCTGGCCAGCTCGCCAGTGCCGGGCAGAAGCGCACCGCCACCGGTGATGATAACCCCGGCATTGAGATAGTCGTAATAGCCCGAGCGCTTGATGATATCGCGCACCAGTTCGAAAATCTCCATCATGCGGGCTTCGATGATCACCGTCAGGGAGCTTTTCGGGAACGACTTGCTCGGCCGTCCCTCAATGCCCTCGATCAGAATTTCCTCCTCCTTGTTGAGCCCCTTCGCATAGGCGCAGCCGTGCTGGATTTTGATCTCTTCGGCCACGTCGTTGAGCGCCTTGATGCCGTAGGCAACATCGTGCGTCACATCGTTGGCCGCGACCTTGATCACCTCGGAGTATCGAATAGCGCCGTCTATATAGATGGCCACCTCGGTGGTGCCGCCGCCGATGTCGATCACCACCACGCCGCTCCGCTTCTCACTCTCCTTCATCACGGCGAGACCGGAGGCCACTGGTTCGAAGGTCATGGCGCTGACTTCGAGGCCTGCCTTTTCGATACACTGCTTGATGTTGCGGATCTTGGTGCGCAGCCCCACAACGATGTAGGCGCTGCCGCGCATGATCGTTCCGGCCATGCCGATCGGATCGAGCACTCCATCCTGGTCATCGACGATGAACTCCTGTGGAATGACATGGATGATCTCGTGGTCGATGTCGAGATAACGGATGTTGGTCTTGGCCTTTTCGAGGAAGCGCCGCACATCGGATTCGTTGACGATGCCCGACTGGTTGACGCTGATTTCGGAGTTGCTGTAGATGCAGTGGACGTGCGCGCCGGAGATGCCGACGTTGACCCCCTTGATCTTGATCGAAGATTCTCGCTCTGCGTCGGCCACCGCCTTCTTGATGGCGTCAACCGTCTTGTTGATGTTGACGACTGTCGCCCGTTGCAGGCCGTCGGAGTTTGCGCGTCCCTTACCGAGGACGTTGAGTTTGCCGACGTCATCTTTTTCGGCGACAACGACGCAGACCTTGGTTGTACCTATATCGAGACCGATTACAATATTGCTCTTCGGCATGAGGAGTTTTGGGTTCAATGACGTTCATCGGGAAGTTGGCCGCTCGCAGGAGGGGCAACCGGCGCCGCTGAAGAATCTGCGGACTCTGCTTCGCTCACGGGTGAGGTAGCGAACACTCTCTGCCGGAAACGAAGATCGACCGAATCGTAACAATCGATACCTTTCTTTGCAACAACCTTTTGCCAGAATATCTCGAATTTTTTCAATTTTTCCTTGAAATTACCGTCATTGCCGATAACAAACCGTATCGGCGAACCAGCCACCGTGAACCAGGTCTGGTTGCCCCGGGCGAGATGAATGCCAGACACCATCATCCTGGCGTAGGCGCTCCGGTCAAAGGCATCGAGCAAGGCGAAAAGGAGACTCCGATCTTTTTCGTTCAGTTGGCGCACTCCTCCAGTCCGCACGCCATAAACCGTTACGAGCCGGAACCGTCCCGAGACTTTCTCATCTGGCAACAAATATCCTTCGGTATCGATAATCAGATTCCGACCCGCGTCAGCGACCAGCGCTGACGGACGCCGTTCTTTGATCCTGACCCGCAGAATGCCATTCAGCTCCTTGCTGATTTGCATCTGTCTGATATAAGATTCCGGTGCAAGTGCCCGGCGGACATCGTCGGTTCTGATTTCGTCCAGATTTTCTCCCTTGAAACGGTTCAGACGGCGCTCGATGCCGGAAGCGGGAATCAGCGAAACGCCACTGACCACCACCCGGTTGACCGTCACTTGCCGTTTCCATTGCGTCGCGTACCACGAGAGTGCCGCAACGGCAATGAGCAGCAGTGTGGCGAAGGCCATCATCACCGGCGTGGTGCTGAAAAGGCGGCGCAGCTTGCCACTGCGAGGGCGCACCGATTCAGGCGCGTCAATGTCCGGCAGTTCCGGGTCCCTCAGTGGCTCCTCGCTCCGCTGTTCATGTTTCGGACGAGCCATGCCGTTTGCTCCTGTTATGCTTGTTAACAGCGAAGATCATGACGCCGATGCGTTTGCGTTGCCACGGCTCTCGGTGCACCAGGCGGCGAATCGCGCGGCCAGATGCGTGATGTCGCCCGCGCCCATGAAGAGGAAGAGCGTGCTTGGCGCGGCCTCCTCCTGAAGCGCCGCGAGCAGCGCGTCGCGCTCTTCGGCGAAGACTACGTTTTTCGCCCCGGCGGTTCTCGATGCCTCGGCCACCAGCTCGCCGGTGATGCCGGGGTAGTCCTCGGCCTTCTCGCGCGACGGGTAGATGCTCGCCACGTAAACTGTGTCGGCGCAGGAGAGCGCCCAGCCGAACTCACCGGCGAACTCCGCCGTCCGCGAGTAAAGATGTGGCTGGAAAACCGCCACGATGCGGTGCTCTTTCCATCCGTCGCGGGCTGCCCGCACGGTCGCCTTCACCTCGGAGGGGTGATGCGCGTAATCGTCGATGACAAGCATTCCGTCAGCACCCCGATACTTGACCTGGAAGCGGCGGCGCATTCCGGTATAGGCGCCGAGACCGGCGACGATCTTCTCCGGCGGCAGGCCGATTTCAAGGCCGACCGAGAAGGCTGCCAGCGCGTTGAGCACGTTATGCCTGCCGGGCACGTTGAGCCGTACGCCGGGGTAGCGCTCGCCGAAAGCCTCGACGGTAAAGGCACTGCCGCCCTCGCCGGGTTCGATCCCGGAGGCCATCACATCTGCGTGCTCCTCGATGCCGAAGGTGGTGTAGCGGCGGTTCAGGCGCGGAATGATACGCCGGATCTCCGGCCAGTCCACGCAGCAGATGACTCGCCCGTAAAACGGCACCTTGTTGGCAAACTCCGCGAAGCAGTCTCGCAGGTTGTCCATCGTGCCGTAGGTGTCCATGTGCTCCGATTCGAGGCTGTTGACAACGGCGATGGTTGGCGTGAGTTTGAGGAAAGCGCGGTCGTACTCGTCAGCCTCGATCACCATGTACTTGCCCTCGCCGACCACCGTGCTTCCCTTGAGGTAGTCCGACACGCCGCCGATCATCACCGTTGGCGACTGGCCCGCTTCGAGCAGCATGGTGGCGACCATCGCCGTCGTGGTGGTCTTGCCGTGGGTACCGGAGACGCAGATGCCCGATTTGTGGCGCATCAGCTCGCCAAGCATTTCGTCGCGCTTGATGACCGGAATGCCAAGCTTCTGCGCGGCGAGAATCTCGACGTTCTTCTCCGGGCGCACCGCCGAGGAGTAGACGACAACGTCGCTCGCGCCGACATTTTCGGCCTGGTGTCCCTGATGGATCACCGCGCCAAGCTCGCGAAGCTTGGCGATCACCTCGCCCGAGGCAAGGTCGGAGCCGCTGACCGCAAAGCCCGATTTCAGCAGCAGTTCGGCGATGGCGCTCATGCCCGCGCCGCCGATGCCGACGATATGCACATTCCTCGTTTTTCCCAGTTCCATGGGGAGCACTCCTTAAGATTTTGATAGCGCGATAATTCTTTCCGCGAGCGTCGCCGCCGCGCCGGGATGGCCCTCCCGGCGGGCCGCCTCACCCATTTGCCCAAGCTTGTCGCGGTCGCGGAAGAGTGCGAGGATTGCCTCGAACGACGCCTCGTCACCGATCTTCGAGTCGTCGATCATGACCGATGCGCCCGTATTGACCAGCGCAAGCGCGTTGTGGCGCTGGTGATCCGCCGCCGCGTAGGGATAGGGAATCAGCACCGAGGGCTTGCCGAGATTGGTCAGCTCGGCAAGGCTCGATGCTCCCGCCCGGCAAAGCACCAGATCTGCGGCTCCGTACGCCTTGCCCATCTCCTGAATGTAGGGGCCGATCCAGCGAGTTGCCGAAGTGCCGACTTCAGCAAGCACCCGCTCGGCGTCGAGCGAGCCGGTCTGCCAGATGAGGTTGATTGTGCCTTCGAGACGGCGGTACAGCTTCAGCACGGCATTGTTGATCGCCCGTGCTCCACGGCTGCCGCCGAACACCAGCAGCGTTGGCAGATTTCGGTCGAGGCCGAAAAAGTCGAGGCATGACTCACGGCTCTCAGTGGGAAACTCCCGCGCCGGATTGCCGGTCACGAACACCGAGGCTTTGCCGCCGAAAAACTTCCGGCTCTCCTCGAACGACAGATGCACCTCGGTTGCCATCCGCGCCAGCAATCGCGTCGTCACCCCCGGAAAGGCGTTCTGCTCCTGAATCAGCGTCTTGCGCCCCGAAAGCTGCGCAGCCAGAAGCAGCGGCGCGCTCACGTAGCCGCCGGTACCCACCACCACATCGGGGCGTTCCCTGAGGATCAAGGCCATTGCCATTGAGAGCGCCTTTGCGAAATCAGCAAGAATAGTGGTGTTGTCCAACAGCGCGCGCGGGGACAGCCCCCGCTTCAGCCCCCTGACCGGCAGCAGCACGAGAGGATAGCCGAGACGCGGCACTTCGGTTGCCTCGATTCCGGCGGAGGTGCCCGCGAAGGAGATGCTGATGCCGGGTACCCGCTTCTTCAGCTCCGCCGCCATCGCTACGCCGGGATAGAGATGACCGCCGGTGCCGCCGCCCGCGAAAAGCACTTTCATAAGGAGCCTCCTTTCGATTCGAGCAGAGCCTGCGCCCGCTCGATGGTTTCGACCTTTTTCCGGTAACGTGAAATGCTGACCAGAAGCCCGATGCCGAGCGAGTTGAAGAGCAGTGCCGTGCCGCCGTAGCTGATGAAAGGCAGCGCCACACCGGTGGTCGGCATGAGGTGGCTGGCCACGGCGATGTTGATGAATGCGAAAAAGGTGATGGCGAAGGTGACGCCGATGGCGACATAGCGCCCAAAAAGGTCGGGAGCGTGCTTGGCGATGATGATGCCACAGGCAAACAGCCCGGAAAAGAGCAGCAGGATAACCAGCGCACCGATGAAGCCGTACTCCTCGCCGATGATGACGAAGACGAAGTCGTTATACGACAGCGGCAGGTAAAGCTCTCGCTGTTTGCTGGCCCCGAGGCCGAGGCCGAGCAGGCCCCCGTTGCCGAGGCCGAGCAGCGCCTGACGCACCTGGTAGCTCAGCTCCTTCTCGCCGCCGCTGAAAGAGACGAGGCGGGCAACACGGTAGGGCGCGGCGATCGCAAAGACCGCCGCAATCGGAATCAGCAACGATGCCGTTGCGAGCAGATACTTGACTCTGATGCCGCCGATGAACATCAGCGTGAAGCCGATGATGGCGATGAGCGAGGCGGTGCTGAAGTTCGGCTCGAGCGCCACCAGCGCAACAACGATCATCAGGAGCACCAGCATCGGATAGTACCCATCATGCAGATCCTTGATATACTCTCTCTTTTCAGAGAGCAGCCGCGAAAAGTGAAAAATGATGGCGTATTTGGCCAGATCCGAAGCCTGGAACTTCAGCGGCCCAAATCCGAGCCAGCGGGCGGCGCCGTGAATGACGTGCGCCAGCTTGAGCAACAGCAAAATAGCCAACAGGCCGATGCTGACAAAAGAAACAATTTGCTCTTCTTTCTGAAGATATGGTAGTCGATGCTGCCAACCACGAAGATCACCACCATGCCAGCAATGGCAAAAGTGAGCTGCCGCCAGAGGAAGTACTGCGGGTCGGAAAATTTCTGTTCCGCCCACCCGGCTCCGCTGCTGTAAACGACGACGACTCCGATGCACATCAGCAGCGCGACGATCAGGAGCAGCAGCTTGCCGGCGATCTCTTCGCCCCGTCCGGTCGAGGGCAGCAGCGACGCCGCCGATTCGGCGGGAGCGTCGTCAAGCTCCAGATCGAAATTCAGCTTAAGGTCATTCAGCTTCATGTCAGCTCCCGGACAAGTTGCTTAAACTGGCGTCCGCGATCCTCGAAGTCGCGGAACATGTCGAAGCTCGAACAGGCTGGTGAAAAGAGCACGCTCGCGCCGGGACGGGCGTGCTGGCGAGCCAGCTCGACCGCCTCTCTGAGTGATCCGGCTGGCAGGACGTTGACGATGCCGTCAAAGGCGTCGGCGATCTTCTGGCGCGACTCGCCAATTGCCACGATGCAGGCGACTTTCTCGCGTACGATGTCGGCGATGACGCTGTAGTCGTTGCCCTTGTCGCGCCCACCCGCGATGAGCACCATGCCCGCCGGAACCGACTGAAGCGCCTGGAGGAGAGCGTTGACGTTGGTGGCCTTGGAGTCATTGATCCAGTCAATGCCACACGCATTTCCGGCGAACTCCTGCCGGTGTTCGACGCCGCCGAATGCCGCGAGTACGAGCCGCATCGTCTCCGGTGCCACACCAGCGGCGAATGCCGCTGCGACCGACGAGAGCACATTGTAGAGGTTGTGATCGCCGCGAAAGCCTGGTTTCATGATCTCGTCAACCCGCATGAGTCGCTCTGTCGAACCCGACGTGCGAATGACAATCTCGCCCTTCGCGACCGAAACGTAGTCGCCGTGCGCGGAGTCAAGCGTCTCGGCCCGCAGGCCGACGCGAACCACCCGGAAGGACCACGGCTCCTGCCGGTCGAAATGGGCGCGCAGGATCGGATCGTCGTGATTATAGATGAGCGTGTCGCCCGAGCCCTGCTGGGCGTGAATGCGGAACTTCGCAGCGGCGTAGGCTTCGATGCTGCCGTCGTAGCGATCCATGTGATCGGGTGTGACGTTGGTCAGTACGGCGATGTTTGGGCGGAATGAAAAGCACCCTTCGAGCTGGTAGCTGCTCAGTTCGAGCACGGCGATGTCCGCCGCCGCCATGTCGAGCACCTTCGACGAAAACGGAACGCCGATATTGCCGAGGCTGAAGGCACGGAATCTCTGCCGTTCGCCCTCCGCCTCGCAGATGCGGTGGATGAGCGTAGCCGTGGTGGTCTTGCCGTCGGTGCCGGTGATGCCGATGACACGAGCCGGACAGAACCAGCTCGCCAGCTCGATTTCGCTCACCACGGGAATGGCTCGCGCGTGCATCTCGCAAATGACCGGCACACGCTGCGGAATGCCGGGGCTGACGATGCACAGCGTCGCTTCGAACACCCGCTCAGAGTGGCCCCCCTCTTCGAACGGCACGCCAAACTGCCGCAGGGTCTTCGCCGCCTCGGGAGTGACCGCGCCAAATTCGCTCACGAATGGCTGCGCTTCGGCCCGCGCGAGCAGACCCGCCGCCGCCACGCCGCTTTTTCCCGCGCCGATCACCGCCGCCACCTTTCCTTTCAGCTTTTCCGGTTTCACGTTATCGCAGTTTCAGGGTCATGAGGCTTGTCAGAAAGAGCAGGATCGAGATGATCCAGAAACGGATCACGATCTTCTGTTCCGCCCATCCCTTCAGCTGAAAATGGTGATGCAGCGGAGCCATCAGGAAGATGCGCCGCCCCTCGCCGTACAGCTTTTTTGAAATCTTGAACCAGGCAACCTGCATCGAAACCGAGAGGGTTTCGACGAAAAAGATGCCCGCCAGAATCGGCAGAAGCAGCTCCTGCTTGATCATGAGCGCGATCACCGCGATAGCGCTGCCGAGCGACAGCGAGCCGGTGTCGCCCATGAACACCTCGGCGGGGCTGGAGTTGAACCACAGAAATCCCACGCACGCCATGACGATAGCCATACTCACCACGGCAACCTCGCCCGCGCCGGAGATGAAGGGAATGCTGAGATAACCGGCATAGACGGCGTTACCAGCCAGGTAAGCGAAACCTCCGAGGGCGAAGGTGACGATGGCCGCATTGCCCGCCGCCAAACCGTCGAGACCGTCGGTGAGGTTGACCGCGTTGGATACCGCCGTGATGATGAAGATCACCACCGGAATGTAAAAGATGCCGTAATCGACCGAGAGCTTTTTGAAAAAGGGTACGGTGGTATCGGAGAGCAGTACTGAAAAAACGGGGTCGTTCCAGGTGTAGAAGCCGATCACGAGGCCGAGCGTCACCTGCCCGATCAGCTTGTAGTGACCGGCAAGGCCGCCCTTGACCTTCAGCACCACCTTCTGGTAGTCGTCGATGAAGCCGATCAGCCCCATCCAGAAAACGGCCAGCATGATGAGCCAGACGTGTGGATCATCGATCTTGGCCCAGAGAAATGCCGAAACTTCAATAGCGAAAATGATCATAATGCCACCCATGGTGGGCACATCCTTTTTCTTGCGATGTTCCGGTGGGGCCTCCTCTTTGATCGGCTCGACGAATTTCGACTTGAGAAAGCGGATGAATCTCGGCCCGGCGAAGATGATGATCAAGAGGGCCGTGATGGCCGCCGCGCTGGCCCTGAAGGTCAGGTATTCGATGACCCTCATGCCGGGAAGACTGTAGAACTCGTTGATATAACGGAGAATGTAATAGAGCATCGTCGGTTCAGATCGAGTGCTGTTGTTTCTGTTTGATAAGGTCGTCCGCCGCCAGTTCAAGCTTCATTCCGCGAGATCCCTTGAAGAGCACCGCATCGCCTGGCTGGACGTACTCCGACAGGAAGCCGCGAAGATCATCCATCGCCTCGAAGTGCCGGAGGCAGCGCTCGCCTGCTTCCCGGCAGATGAGCCGGGCGGCATCGCCGTAGGTGAGGCATGCATCGACCGGCAGCTGGCGAATATACCTGCCGATGTCTTCATGTTCAATGGCCGAATTGCTGCCGAGTTCGAGCATGTCGCCAAGCACGGCGATCCGGCGGCTACGGCACTCGATGGCGGCGAGCGTGTCGAGCGCAAAGCGCACCGAGTCGGGATTGGCGTTGTAGGTGTCGTTGAGCACCACGAGATCGCCATCGTCGAACAGCTCCATGCGCTTCCACCCCTTCGCGGGCAAAAGCGAGCCGAGTCCGTCAGCGATTTTTGCCGGATCGAGGCCGAAGTGCGCACCGACCGCCGAGGCGGCTACGGCGTTGATGACGTTATGCCGACCGACGAACTGCATCGCCACCGGCTGGCGGACTCCGGACTCCGACGAGAGCGTGAACGAGATGCGCCCCACGCGGTCAGCACTAATCTTTTCAGCCCACCACGGGCGATCTGTTCCCGGCTGCGCTCCGTAGCCGATCTTTCTTGATAGAGCGGCTCCTGCAGCAGCAAGGCGGTGGTCGTCGAGATTGACGAACGCTGTGCCGCCATGCGCTTCGAGGTAGCGGAAGAGCGCCGCCTCGGCATCGGCGACCCCGTCGAGGGAGCCGAAAAATTCGAGATGCTCGTGGCCGATGTTGGTCAGGAGCCCGTGTGTCGGGCGGGCAAGCGAGCAGAGGAACTCCATTTCGCCGGGATGGTTGATGCCCATCTCGATCACGGCCACTTCGGTGTTGCGGCGCATCCGCAAGAGCGTCAGCGGCACGCCGAGGTGGTTGTTGTAGTTGCCCTGCGTGACAAGGACGTTGAAGCCGGTCGAGAGCACCGCGGCGACCATCTCCTTGGTGGTGGTCTTGCCGTTGCTGCCGCCAATGCCGATCACCGGAATGTCGAAGCGCTCCCGGTAGGCGGCTGCGAGCTGTTGCAATGCCTCGACCGGATCGTTGGCGACCAGGAAACGGCAGCCGTCGCCCTGATGCTCCGTGCCCTTTTCGGCGAACCATTCGTGCGACACCACGGCCCACGATGCACCGTTGGCGAACACCTCGCCAACGAAGCGGTGCCCGTCAGTGTGCTCTCCCGGCAGCGCGACGAACACCGCACCATCGACTGCCTTGCGAGAATCGATCACCACCACCGGATCGTCGAGCCGGTAGCTCTCATCAACGTCACGGGCCACGATGGTTCCCGTCCGTTCGAAATCGCTGAAGATCAGCGCTCCTTTCATCTTCACTCCCTAGCTTCTTCCATTAACTCGTTTCATTTGCGCAAAACACGCCGCCAGACACTCGCGGTCGGAAAAATGGCGCTTCACGCCCTTGATCTCCTGATACGCTTCGTGCCCCTTTCCGGCCACCAGCAGAATGTCACCCGCACCGAGCTGCTCGACCGCCCGTCGGATCGCCTCGGTGCGGTCGGCGATGCGCAGATGCGCCCGGCCCGCCATGCCTGCCTCGACCTCGTCGAGAATCGCTTCGGGATCTTCATCCCTCGGATTGTCGGAGGTGAGGATGACCCTGTCCGCGAGTTCTGCGGCGATTCTGCCCATTTCGGGACGTTTCTGCTTGTCGCGGTTGCCGCCGCAGCCGAACACTACCGCGAGCTTCGCGTCTGCGGGCGTCACGGCGCGAAGAGCTTCGAGCGCTTTTTGCAGGGCGTCGGGCGTGTGCGCGTAATCGATGATGGCGCAGCGGCTGCGGTCAGCACTCCAGATGCGCTCCATCCTACCGGCAACGGTATCGGCTGCAGCGAGGCCGCACAGCGCGGTAGCGGGATCGATGCCGACGCCGACGCCCACCGCGAACGCTTCAAGCATGTTCATCACGTTGTAGGCTCCCGGCAGTGGCACGTTCATCGCCAACGTCCTTCCTCGGAAAGAGACCTCGGCCTTCGTCCCCTCGACGCTCATATCCAGCACTTTCGCGTCGAAACAGCGGGCGGAATCGCAGAACGGAGCGCCACTGGTCGAGCAGCAGAAAACGAGCTCCGGCGGGAGATTGGCGATCATGAACTCCGCGCGGGGATCGTCGGCATTGACCACGGCGAAGCCGTCATCGTCGAGGCGGTCGAAGAGCAGGCGCTTGGCTTCGGCGTACTCCTCCAGCGTCGGGTGAAAATCGAGGTGCTCGGGAGTCAGGTTGGTGAACACCGCAGCCCGGAAGCGCAGTCCGTGCACTCGGTCGAGCACGAGCGCGTGGGAGGAGACCTCCATCACCGCAGCTATGCATCCGGCATCGACCATCTGCCGGAAAAGCGCGTGAAGCCCCGAAGATTCGGGCGTGGTGCGTTCGAGCGGAATGTCGCGGGTGCCGATGCGGCACAGGCCGGTGCCGATATATCCGGCAGGAAGGCCCGAGGCGTTGAGCATCGAGGTGATGAGTCGTGCCGTGGTGGTCTTTCCGTTCGTGCCGGTCACGCCGATAATCATCAGCTGATCAGATGCGTTGCCGTAAAATGCCTTCGAGAGTTCCGCTAGCGCCTTGCGGGCATCAGGTACGAGGATGTACGTGACCGAATTGCGGCGTTCCGCCGGGAGCTTTTCGCAAACCACCACCGACGCGCCTGCCTCGATTGCGGCGGCGATATAGCGGTGCCCATCAGTGCTGAAGCCGGGTACTGCAACGAACAGCGTGCCCGGCGCAACCTCGCGCGAGTCGCAGGTTACGCCGGTGACGGCTTGCGCTCCGCTCCCGCCCCGGCGTTCAACCAGCGCGCCGAGACCTGCAATCAGATCGTCGAGCAGCACCATCGGCGCTTCTTCGCGGTTTTCTTCCATCACCTGTTCTGAACTCTTTTCGCCAGGCTCACCCTGACCGTTGTCTCTTTCTGTACTTTTGTTCCGGGCGCGATGCTTTGCGAGATCACGCTGCCACCGCTGTTCCCTGAGGGCTCCATCTTCAAGCCATTCCATTCAAGCAGTTTAGCGGCATCGCTCTCGCGCAATCCTTTCAGCTCCGGAACAACCACCGTCGAAATGCGGTCAAGCAACTCCTTTTCGGGGGATTTCATGCTCAGCCGTTTTTGCATCTCCAGAGAGCAGGCCAGCGCGCGGCCGCAGGCCCTTGAAAAAACCGGAGCCGCCACGGCTGACGCATAATACGCTGTCTGCGGTTCATCGACAACGATAATCGCCGCATACTGAGGGTTGTCGTAAGGAAAAAATCCGACGAACGAGGCCACGTAGTAGCGCCATCCCTGATAGCTTCCGTTGTGCAGCTTCTGGGCCGTGCCGGTCTTGCCGGCGACCGGAATCCCCTCGATGGCCGCCGCCATGCCGGTGCCCTTTTCAACCACCGCACGAAAATACTCCTTCGCCATGTAGCGGGCAGTTTCCGGCTTCAGCGCCTGTACTATCTTCAGCGGCTCGTTCTCCGTGATCTTTTTGCCATCGGGATCGGTCACGCTTTTGATGATGAACGGCCTCATGCGAGCACCGTCATTGGCCAGGGTAGCGTAGGCCTGAAGCACCTGAAGCGGGGTTGCCATAACCTGATAGCCGTAACCCATCCAGGGAAGCGTCATGCTGCCCCATCGCGAAACCGGCTTGAGCCAGCCTCCCGATTCGCCGATAAGGCCGACACCGGTCTTCTGCCCGAAACCGAGAGCGCGGGCATAACGGTAAAATGTTTCTGCTCCGACCTTCATGGCTGTAGTGGCCGCGACGACGTTGCTTGACTCGGTGATCGCCTTCTGAAAATTCATAGCCCCGAACGGCTCGTGATCCCGGATGAACTTTCCATGAACCATGAGCGAGCCTCCGTGGCCATCAACCGGCGTTTCCGCCGTCCAGTGCAGCGCCTCGGTTGCCGCCGAGGCCATGACGATCTTGAAGGTCGATCCCGGCTCGAACATGTCGGTGATCGCCCGGTTGCGCATCTGATCGATGGTCAGCCCACTCCGGCGGTTCATGTCGAAGGTGGGGTAGTTGGCTATCGCGATGATTTCGCCTGTCCGCACGTCCATCACGATGCCCATCGCGTCCCGAGCCTTGAACTCCGAGACCGTCTGCGCGAGTTCCTCTTCGAGGATGCCCTGCACGTCGGCGTCGATGGTCAGCGTCACGTCATTACCGGCAAGGGGCTGCACCTGCTCGGCGTCGGGCGCGGGGTAGCTTTCGCCGGTTGCCGAACGCTGGAAAATCCGCACGCCGTCGCGGCCCCGGAGCTTTTCGTCGAAGCTCTTCTCGATGCCGCTGACCCCCTTGTTGTCGCGGTCGGTCAGGCCGATGAGCTGCGCGGCCACGTTCAGGTAGTAGCGGTGCTGCTCGCGTTTGAAGCCCACCCCCTTGATTTTGAGACTCATCAGTTTCGCGGCCTGCGATACCGGCACGTTGCGTTCCAGCCAGACAAAGTGCTTTTTTTTGCGGAGCAGGTCGAGATAGTTGCGGCGGCTCTTGCCGAAAGCGTCCGAAAACAGCCTTGCGGTCGCTCCGGCATCCTGCACCTGTTGCGGATCGGCGTAAAAGGAGATGCTCTCGACGCTCTCGGCAAGCGGACGGCCATAACGGTCGAGAATGCGCCCTCGCCGGGCTTTTTCGGTCACGATCGTCTCGTACTGCCGGTTCGCTTTCGCCCGGTATTTTTTGACATCGAATACCTGGATGCCCAGCAGCTTCGAAACGATCGCCAGGCAAAACAGCAGCATGAGCGTAGCCATGATGCCAAGGCGCAGCCCGAATTCATGGTCGCTGGTGCCACGGTGGTTTTCCGGTGTCGTTCTCTCCTGGTTCATGCATTCTTCATAAAAGAGGGGTGCTGTCAGGGTTCAATCTCGACCGGAGGAATGAATGAGGAGTCGAGTCCGAGATTTTTGGCATAGCCGGAGATGTACCGGATGCTCTGAAGCTCGCGGCTCTTCAGCTCTTCAGCAGTCGAGATGCTGGTGCTGATCCTGAGCTGCTCCCGCAAGCGTTCGTTGCGCTTGGCCAGATCATTGATCGCCAGGGTATTGCTGATCTGCACCAGAAAAAGCACCGTACCCAAGAGGAGGTAAGCAAACGTTCTCAGGCGCAAGAGTGAGCCTATATCGAAAATTTCGGGCGAATTCACCGGTGGTGACGCTTTGCGAAACGGCTCCGGATCGAAGCCGAATGGTCGCCTTTCCGTCACATCGACGACACCAAGCTCATAGCTTGCCATGTTGCTTCCGTCCTCCGGCCCAAAAATTTTGCCCGGCCTGTCAACGAAACCGGCAAACGGCTTTTCAGCGGATTTCAAAACGTTCACGAATCACCTCCTCTGAAGGTTACAGTTTCTGAATGACTCTGAGACGTGCACTTCTCGATCTCGGATTGCGGCTGATCTCTTCAGCCGTGGCTTCGATCGGCTTTCTGACCACCAGCACCGCTTCGGCAGGCTTCAGCGGTTCACGGAGCGCGACCCCCTTAGGGCCCCAGTCTGCCGACGTTTTGGCTGCAAAAAAGCGCTTGACGATCCTGTCCTCTAACGAATGGTAGCTGATAACTGCGAAACGCCCGCCCGGTGAAAGCAGCTCGAAGCCATCCTCCAAAGCCTGTTCAAGAACGCCGAGTTCATCATTGACTTCGATGCGCAGCGCCTGGTAAATTCTCGACAGTGTCTTGATCGCCAGGTCTTTCCTGGGGCAGGCCGCCCTGACCACCTCGGCCAGTTCGCCGGTCGTTGTCAGTGGCGCGGAACTCCTCGCCGAGACAATCGCCCGGGCGATTCTGCCGCCAAGCGGCTCCTCACCATACCGGAAGAACAGCTTCGCCAGCGCAGCCTCTTCATACCCGTTGACAACATCGGCGGCGGTCAGCGGCCCGTCTGGGTCCATCCGCATGTCGAGCGGACCGTCCTTGAGATAGCTGAATCCGCGTTCGGGCGTATCGATCTGAAACGATGACACCCCGAGATCGAGCAGAAAACCCATGACCGGAAGACCGTTCCCCGCGCCCCGCATAATTGGTTCCACGAGCTCTTTCACCATGCCGAAGTTGCCCCTGACCAGACGGTGCCTGTCACCAAGCTCTCCGAGTTTCTTCCCCGCAGCTTCGAGAGCATGAGTATCCTGATCAATGCCGACAAGGAGCGAATCACCGTTAATTGTTTGAAGATGCCGAAGCAGCTGTAAAGAATGACCACCACCGCCAAGCGTGCCGTCGATGTATATTCCCGGAAGGGTGACCAGAAGCGAAACGGATTCACTGGCGAGCACCGGCTCATGATAGTCCTGGTAAACCATGACCTCAGATGTACCGGTTTGCAAGCGGCGCGAACCGGCCCGCGTTATCGCTCAGCAGCCGTTCCAGACGGCGCGGCTCCCAGACAGTCATTTTTGCGTTGGCCCCGATGATGACCGCATCCTTGACGATACCGGCATGATCGAGCATCTCCCGTGACAGTGCAATCCTGCCTGAACGGTCAAGCTCCGTCTGGTCGAGGCGCGCATAGATCATGGTGGTCAGCAGGCGCTCATCGGGATTGAAATCGGAAAGTTTGAGCAGTTGCTGCTCTTTTTCGCTCCAGACCGACGGTTCGTACAGTTCAAGTGATCCGTCATCGGCCTTGAACACATAGAGCACCGGAGAGCGGCTTGGATTGCCCGTGGCGGAATCGTCCTCCTGCAAGAGGAACCGGCGTCGAAACCGGGCGGGAATCAGAAGCCGCCCCTTCTCATCGACACTATGCTGTTCTCTTCCGATAAATCCGGGCACTGGTCTCCCACTTTTTCCCACTTTTCCCCATCTTTAATGTAGTTAATCAAAACCTCAAAAAAAAATAGCAGACTCTATGTGGCTGTGATTGAAAAAAGCACAGGGATTTATTCTTGGGGCTTGGTTTGATCGGAGGGTCTCTTGGCAGAGAGCAAAAGATTTCCTCATCAGAGAAGCTCATGTACTTCCGGAGCATGAGAGGCTGGCTTACTGGGAGGAACTTTGCGGCCATTGCATTTCCTTTTGTGTGTGACAGTTTGCTTGTGCTTCGCATCTGAAAGGCAACCCTCATCGTAACTCCCAAGGAGATTCAGTATGAAGATCAAAGCGCTGCTTCTTTTTCTGTTGTTCTGTACCATCGCGGTTGCCCAGGATGGATTTGCCAGGGGAAAAACCCGGCTTGGAGTCTTGAGGGTTACCAATCACTCCACGGCGGCATGGTGGGCCGGCGGAGTCGGCATCGACCAACCGTTTCCGCGTGCTTGAAAGGAAAGAGCTCGATGCAGTACTCGATGAACAGGAGGACGGCAGGACAAGGCCTACATGGCGGTCGATCTGAAGGTGATCGATGTGGAGACCGGCGAGATTTATGACGCCAGGACGGTCGAGGCGACCTCGAAATCGAGCGGCGTCAGCGTCGGCGTGTACCGCGACGGCTTTGGCGGTCACCTCAGCGAGTACAAGAACACTCCTGTCGGCAAAGCGATCCGCGCCTGCATCATCGAAATTACCGATTATCTGCAATGCTCGCTCGTGGAAGGCAAGGACAGCGGCTGCATGGATGAGTACAACCAGAAAGAGAGGAATCGCCGGGAGAAGACCAGAAACGCCATCGACCTCGATTGATCAAGCTCGACCGACTCGCCTGAATTCAGAAGCGCCTGCGCATTTTTCTTCGGATGTGCAGGCGCTTTTTGTTGACGCAAGAGTCGTTGAACCTGTTCGGCTTCTGAATCTGGGTTTTCGCGATCAGCTTATGGTGGTTATGACAAGGTACGCCGTGTAGGCAACGTAGCTGCCGAGCAGCAAACCGCCCTCGATCCTGTTGATCCGACCGGTGCCTGCGCCATGGAAGCCATAGCCGAAGATGAAGAGTGACAAGGTCAGCAGCGACATTGCCATGATGTCACGGGAAAAGACCAGCGGTGCCTCTTCCGCCGGATGAATCGAACCGGCAATTCCGGCAACGGCCAAAGTGTCGAACAGATTTGATCCCAGCACATTGCCGAGCGCGATGTCGTGCTCTCCCTTGCGCGCGGCCACGACCGAGGAGACGAGCTCGGGTAGCGAAGTGCCAACCGCCACGACCGTCAGGCCGATAACCAGATCGCTCACGCCAAGCGCCGCCGCGATGCCGACCGCTCCCTAGACCAGCATCCGCGAGCTTACGAGCAGCAGCACGATCCCCAGAGCTATCAGGAAAAGCGATTTTTTCAGCGGCATCTGGTGCTGATCGAGCTCCTGCTCCATCTCTTCGGCGAAATCGTCGCTCGATTTGCTGATGCCTTCCCACAGAGCCCATCCGGTCAGAAGCGCGAAGAGCGCCAGTAAAATGATGGCATCCTGACGGTCAAGCATACCGTCGAAGAACAGATATGCTGCGATTGCCGTTACTGCACTCGGGATCGGTAACTCCTTGCGCAGGACACGGGAGTGAACGGTGATCGGGTTGATGAGTGCTGTAATACCGAGAATTAGGGCGATGTTGCTGATATTCGAGCCGAATACGTTGCCAAGTGCAATATCGGGATTGCCTTGAGAGGCTGAGATGGCTGAAACCGACATTTCGGGAGCCGAAGTGCCGAACCCCCCACGATCAGCATACCGATCAGCAGCGCTGGCATTCTGAAATAGCGGGCTGTCGCAGCCGCGCTATCAACAAACCGTCCGGCGCTCCAGCCCAGCAATGCCAGTCCGGCAACGAGAGCAAGAGAAAACAACAGCATAGCGAATCAGTTCAACAGGTGAGCGATTGCGGAAGATAGCATACCGGACTCATTCTGCCGAATGGCGCCCGCCCGTCGAATAGTTTGCAGAGCGTTCACGCTCAGAACAGATCACCGCAGGCTTCCCGGTGTTACCTTTGTATTTCAATCTTACCGGACTACCTATGCAATGGCTCTACTGTGATTTTCATATCCACACGGCCTGGAGCGATGGAGCTTGCTCGATTGACGAGGTCGTCGATCTGTACGGCGAAGCGGGATTCGACGTGATCGCCATCACCGATCATCTGCTCGACAGCGAAAGCATCGAACGGTACGGCAAGCCGGCTTCAGAGCTTTCTGTCATGGACAGCCTGGAGTTCGGCGCGTACCAGGAGGCGCTGTGGGGGGCGGCGCGGCGCGCCTGGGAGAGGTATGGAATGCTGCTGATTCCGGGAGTCGAGCTGACCAACAACACGAAGCGCTACCACATTCTGGCTCTCGATATCAAGGAACTCATCTCGCCCGATCTCTCCGTCGAGGAAATCATCGAGTCGATCCGGCGGCAGCAGGGCATTTCGGTTGCCTGCCATCCCCATTTCCGGAACCACTCCGGCGAAGAGCCGTCGTTCTATCTCTGGGAAAATCACGAACGGCTCGCCTCGCTGTTCGATGCCTGGGAGGTGGCCAACCGCGACGACCTGTTCAATGTGGTCGGTCTGAAAAAGTTCAACTACATCGCCAACTCCGATTTTCACGAGCGGCGTCATCTGTTGTCGTGGAAAACGCTCTTGCGGTGCGAAAAAAATGTCGAGTCGGTCAAGGCCGCCATCAGAAAGAACGAGCAGGTTTCGTTATTTTTGTACCGTGGCGGAAAAATCCGGCTGTGACTTGCGGCCCCAAAAACGGAACGATGGTAGTTGTTTTCAGGCGCTTTGTAGCTCTCTATGATTGGTTTGAGCAGCTCTGGGAAGACCGGCGCACGGAACGCATGGCAGCCAATCTGCTGATTCTTGCGTTTGCCTTTTCGCTTGCCCTGATCGAGCTTGCCCGGCTGGGGCTGCTTCCGGCAGAAGTCGCGGCCCTGCTGCCGAAAAGCCATTATTATGCCATCAATACAGCGCTCTCCATGCTGCTTGGCCTCGAAGTGTTCGGGCTGGTTTTCAGCATTGCCAAATCGGTGTCGGTGTCGGTCGGCAAGCAGTTTGAAATTCTTTCGCTCATTCTGCTGCGCCACTCCTTCAGCGAGCTTGTCCATTTCAGCGAGCCGCTGGGCTGGGCGGAGGCGTCGCAGCCGGTGCTGCTCATGCTTGCCTATGCGGGCGGCGGCCTGCTGATCTTTCTCCTGCTCGGCGTCTACTACAAGCTCCAGCACCATCGTGCCATCACCCGCGATAAGGAGGCTGCGGCGGATTTCATTTCCGTGAAGAAGATCATTTCGCTGTTGCTCCTGCTGATCTTTTTCGTGATCGGTGCTATCGACGGATTGAAGTACCTGAACGGCAATGCCACGAACGAATTCTTTTCGCTCTTCTTCACGATTCTCATCTTCAGCGACGTGCTGCTGGTGCTGATCTCGTTGCGCTACAGTTCGAGTTACCCGGTTGTTTTCCGTAATTCCGGCTTCGCGGTCGCCACCTTGCTCATCAGGCTTGCCCTGACCGCGCCGCCCTACTTCAGCATACTGCTCGGCATCGGCGCGATCACCTTTGCCATCGGCATCACCTTCGCCTACAACCGCTTCGAAAATGCCGAGATGCAGCGCTCGGCGCATCTCTGAGTGCTGTGTCCGCCCTGTCAACCGGCGAGGTGCTGTTCGACGAGCGCCCGGCGGAGCACCTTGCCGAGAGCTGATTTGGGTAACTGCTCGCAGAATTTGATGTGCTTCGGTACTTTGTATGGGGCCAGCGCCTGGCGGCACCAGTTTCTCAGTTGTTCCGCGTCCAGCGAACGCCCTTTGCGCAGTACCACCCAGGCCTTGACCGCCTCGCTCTGATAGTCATCGGGTACACCGGCCACACCGGTTTCGAGCACGGCGGGGTGCATGGCGATCACCTCCTCGACCTCGCGCGGCCAGACCTGGAATCCGCTGGGCTTGATTACATCCTTCTTTCTGTCCACAATGTAGAGATAGCCGTCATCATCAATGTACCCGAGATCGCCGGTGTACAGCCACCCGTCACGCAGCACCTCGGCGGTCTCTTCGGGATTTTTCCAGTAACCAGTCATGAGCTGGGGCGAACGGATGACGATTTCGCCGATCTCCATTGAGGGTAACACCTCGATGCCTGTGTCGGCATCGACGATGCGCATCTCGACATCCGGCATCGGCAGACCGACCGAACCGTTTTTCCTGATACCGGTAAGCGGCGGGCAGACCGGGGAGACCATGGCTTCGGTCAGTCCGTATGCTTCTATGATCGTTGCTCCGGTCAGCGCCTCGAAACGGCTTCTTGTTTCGTTATGCAGCGGTGCGGCGGCGGAGATAATCAGCTTGAGGGAGTCGAGGGAACCGGGCTCTTCTTTAATCAGCTGATGGGCGGCCAGCGCGTTGAACAGCGTCGGCACGCCCGGTAGCACTCCGACATTGTACTGCTTGATCGTTTTGATCAGCAATTCGAAGTCTCGGGGATCGGGGATGAGCACCAGCGGCGAGCGAGTGATGAAGCCATAACCTATAATGGCAACCTGCGGATAGACATGATGCAGCGGCAGGTTGAGCATCACCGGTACCCGCTCGGAACCAAGAACAGGTCTGAACCAGGCATCGACCTGCATCCCGTTCATGATAGGGGCCTCGTGACGGCCAATAGCGCATTTGGGCTTGCCGGTTGTTCCGCCGGAAAAGATAAGCAGCGCAGGGTCTTTTGGGGATACTTCGACGGCTGGCGTTTGCGAACCGGAGTAGCTTTCGATCATTGCCAGCATCCTGAGGTCGCTCGATTGCAAAAGTGTGGCTACCACTCCGTTTGCCGGAGAGGCGTTGCGCGCTGCTGCGGGAAAATAGTCGTGCAGGTCGGAGATAACGACCGTTTTTAACGAAGTTCTCGACCGGAGATGGTTGATCTTTTCATAGAACGGAGCAAGCACCACAGCGATTTCAGCTTCGCATTCGTCGATCGCTCGTTCAAGCTCGCGCTCCGTCCAGAGCGGATTGAGCATCACCGCGATGGCTCCGGCTTTCCAGATACCGAATTCAGCGATAATCATCTGCGGCGAGTTGGGTAGAAGCACCGCTACCCGATCGCCCTTCTGCACCCCTTCGGAATACAGGGCTGCTGCGAAGGCGCTGCTCTGACGCTCAAGCTCCCCATAGGAAATGGTATTTCCCAGGAAAAGCAGTGCTGGCTTTTCGGGGTTTTCCCTCGCTGTTTCACGCAGAATGTCCGGCAGTGTTACCTGCGGATAGGGCGCAAGGGAGCTCGGTATGCCTTCGTCGTAATGGCTGAGCCAGGGTGCATCAGAAAATGTTGCAGCGTGGTTGTGAGAACGCCAGCATCCATAACTATAATTGTGTTATAGAGTTGAGAAAATTATTTCGTTTCAATGTCCGGCAACGTTACACCGCGCTTTGTGAGGTCTTGTTTGCCCATGCCTCGCATCAGTTTTTTGTTCAGTGCCTTCGACTTATCGATTTCCTCTTGTGGTATTGTTATCTCGACGCCGCCACTTTTTATTTTGACCTCTTTTTTCGCAGTGCATCCGAAAGACATGAGCAAAACGAGGATCATAATACCGAGGTAAACGTAGGGCCTGAAATCAGGCACTTTATATAACTTTCTCCAATAAGACATAGTGATAATTCCTTGTATTGGTTGAGTGAAACATTGTTACTGAATATCGGGCAACGTGACCGCGTGCTTTGTGAGGTCTTGGCTTCCCATACCCTTCATCAATTTATCCCCATATGCGGCAGCAGCTTGCTTCCGCGCGGCTTCCTCGGCGGCCATTGTCGCCGTTATTCTGGTGCTGGTTGTGAGGTCATAAGAGTGTTGGTTGTGGGTTATCGCATGATCCGCCAAAAGGCGGATGGACAGGATGACAGGAGAAAAAAATATATATACCGTTAAAGCTCTTCTGAATATACGACATTCATCTGTATTCCGCCCCAATGACCTCGCAGATTACTGATGTGAGACGAGCCAGCTCGTCGTCACGGATAATGAATGGCGGCATGAGATAGACCAGCCGTCCGAAGGGACGAACCCAGACGCCTCGCTCGACGAAGGCTTGCTGGATGCTCGCCATATCGACAGGGTGGTCGAGTTCAACCACGCCGATGGCACCGAGTGCCCGCACGTCGCGCACACCGTCGAACTTCGCGCAGGGTGCAAGTCCTTCAGCGAGCTGGCGTTCGATGCGTCGCACGTCGGTCTGCCAGTCGCCGGAGAGCAGCAGCTTCAGGCTCGCCACGGCGACCGCGCAGGCGAGCGGGTTGGCCATGAAGGTGGGGCCATGCATGAAGAGGCCGGGATTTCCGCCGGAGATGGTGTTGGCGACGTGACCGCTCGCGACCGTGGCAGCGAGGGTCATGTAGCCGCCGGTAAGTGCCTTGCCGAGGCAGACGATGTCAGGGATAACACCCGCGTGCTCCATCGCAAACATCCGGCCCGTGCGCCCGAAGCCGGTGGCGATCTCGTCGAAAATCAGCAGCACGCCGTGCTCCGAGCATAGTTCGCGCAGCCGTTGCAGGTAGCGCGGATTGTAGAAGCGCATCCCGCCCGCGCCCTGTACGATTGGCTCGATGATGACTGCCGCGATGGTGTCGGCGTGAGTTTCCAGCGCCTGCCGCATCCCGGTAATCGCCTCCTCGCGCCACGGCTCGCCGAAGCCGCACGATGGCGCTTCGACGAAGAGCTGTTCGGGCACTGCACCGCTGAAGAGGCTGTGCATTCCCGTCACCGGATCGCAGAGCGACATTGCCATGAAGGTGTCGCCGTGATAGCCGGAGCGCACGGTGAGGAGGCGCTTTTTGCCAGGCTTGTCGGCGGCCTGCCAGTATTGCAGCGACATCTTGATCGCCACCTCGACCGATACCGAGCCGGAGTCGCAGAAGAAGACGCGGTCGAGTGGATCGGGCAAGAGGCCGGTGAGAATTTTCCCAAGCTCGATGGCCGGTTCGTGCGTCAGGCCGCCGAACATCACATGGCTCATGCGTCCAATTTGCTCGGTCACGGCGCGGTTCAGCGCCGGATGGTTGTAGCCGTGAATCGCCGCCCACCACGACGACATGCCGTCGATGAGTTTCCGCCCGTCCTCCAGCTCGATCATCACGCCGCTGGCTCCGGCGACGGGATACACGGGCAGCGGCTCCTTCATCGAGGTGTAAGGGTGCCAGAGGTGGCAGCGGTCGAAATCGAGGTCTATCGTCATTGGCCCGGAAGGTTCAGGATACGCCGCAATTCGTCCGCCGTTGCTGAGAGGCCGCTGGCGTTGAGGTCGATCACCGGCGCGTCGCCGAAGCCGCAGCGCTTCAGGCCCGCCGCTATCACCTTGCGCGTGTCGGTGGCGATGGTTTCGTCCGCCTCGAAGTAGCGGTTGTAAATGACGGCTCGGACAGGAATGCCGCGCGTGGCGCACGCTTCGAGCGAGAGGAGCGTGTGGTTGATGCTGCCGAGCCGCGAGGAGCTGACCAGAAGGAGGTCGTAACCCGCGTCGCGCACGTAGTCGGCGAAGAGCAGCTCCGGCGTGAGCGGCACGAGCAGCCCGCCGACCCCTTCGAGCAGCACCAGATCGAAGAGCTTCTGCAACCTGAAGGTGCTGCGCCGGATCGTCATGATGTCAATTTCGCGCCCCTCCATTTCAGCGGCCAGGTGTGGCGAGGCCGGAAAGCGGAACACATATGGGCAGGTTGTGCCATCGCGGTCGGCCTCCTGCAACTCGATACCCATCAGCTCGCGGTGCGCGGTGATGTCCTCCGATACGCCTTCGCAACCGGTCTGCGCGATCTTCTGGGTGATCGTTCGCACTCCTGATTCGGTGAAGTGTCGGGCGAGCAGGCCGGTGGCGACGGTTTTGCCGATGCCGGTGTCGATGCCGGAAATAGCGAGTACCTCTCCTCTCATGATTATTTCCTCCTGAAACAGCAATACACCGGATGCCAGGTGAGCGCGACGCCGTGTCCGGTCGAGTACGAAGCGCGGTAGCGGTGCAGAAAATCGAGGTAGTGCGAGCGCGTCCAGGTGCGGCTGGCGACGCCGTTCACGCCGGTTTCGCGGATGTGGCGGAGCACCGCTTCCGGCGTGTCGAACTCCTGCCGGACGATTTCATCTTCGATCTCGATCAACTCGAACGAATCACCCGCCAGCGTGGCGATTTCAGCGAGGCTCCGGTAGGGCAGCGCCGCTTCGCCGAGCGTGGTGATTTCGCGCATGTTCTGTTCGCCGAAGGTGCTGAATGCCACAACGCCGCCCGGCTTCATCGACCCGGCGAGGCGCTCGAAAAAGCGCGCCGGTTCGTGCAGCCACTGCACCGTAGCGTTCGACACGGCGAGGTCGAGATTTTCTGGCAGCGAGTCGAGCTTTTCGACGTCGCCCGGCAGGAACTCAAGTCGCCCGACCTGCCATTCTGCGATCGCCTGTTCGACAAAGACGCGGCTTTCAGCGACCAGGTCGTTGGCGAAGAATTCATCCGCCGAGTGGCGCTCGAAGAGCATCGAGGTGAGCATGGCCGAGCCGCAGCCGAACTCGAAGACGCGCCCAAAGTGAGGTGCGGCTCCGGCGCTTTCGAGCATCGCGACCAGCCGCGCGCCCATGCGCCGTTGTACCTCAGCGTGACCGGCGTAGGTTGGCAGCGCCCGCCGGAAGCGACGGCGTACGAGCTGCTTGTCGATCACGCCGCTCATGCGAAAAGCTCCCGCCATCCGGCGATGTGGGTGAACGGGAAGTGGGGCATCGCGGTGATTTCGGTCACGCGAACCCCCGCCTCGCGCCACGCCCGGCGCTGGTTTTCGGCTGAGAAGATGAGGTCGCGGCCTCCGGTCAGCGCTTTCGAGAATTTCCACGGCGCAGACGATCCTGACGGAAATCCGGCGACCGCCTCGCCAATCGAGCGAAGCTCCGCCTGCTGGTCGGCGGCGGCGCGATCCGAACGGGAGGCCTCGACAATCTCCGGCGGAATGCCGCCCGTCATCCGGCGCTCGAAGCGCTTGCGGTTGGCGTCGTTCCACCCTTCGAGCGTCCCCGCGAAAATCTCCGGTGGAATGCCCCGCTCCGCATCGACCGGCGTCGGCGTGCCGTTGATCGCCACAGCGCGGTCGATCTTTTCGAGTCTGGCATTCGCCGCCGCCCAGACGCCGAGTGACCAGGCGACGAGATCGACAGCGCGGGCCTCGGCCATCGCCTCGCCGAGCCACGCGGGAAGCGTGAGGTCGCGGTAGTCGTAAAGCACGGCGATGTCGCGTTCGTCGCCCGGCCACGCCGAAACGAGCCAGTCGGCCACGCGGCGATCCATCCCCCAGCCGTTGAAAAAGAGCAGCAGGTCGCGGCTGTCATTGCGAACGATCCACTCCGCCTTCATACCGCGCCCTTTTTCATGGTTTCCGTGAGGGCGGCGATGTCGTCGCTCGTCAGGTCGGCGCGGAGTGAAAAGCGCAGCCGAGAGCTGTTTTCGGGCACCGTCGGCGGGCGCACCGGCAGGGCATGGAAGCCCGCTTCGCGCAATGCTCCGGTCATCGCGACCGCTTTGCGGTCTTCGCCCAGCACCACCGGCACGATGTGGCTCTGGCCGGGCACGTCGAATCCCGCCTCGCGGAGCCGGTCGCGCAAGGTTGCTGAGAGACGGAGCAGGTGCTCGCGCTCCCGCTCCATTCCGAGCTGCTTCGTGAAGGTCGCAAGGCTCCAGCTCAGGGCCATCGGCGGCAGGGCGGTGGTGAAGATGAGCGTGCGCATCGTGTTGACGAGGTATTCCCGGAAGAGGCCGCGCATGACAGCGTAGGCCCCGGCGGAGGCGAATGACTTGCCGAAGGTGCCGACGATGATGTCGATCTCCTTCGTCACGCCGAGCGCTTCGCAGAGGCCGAGGCCCCGCTCGCCGAAGACGCCGACGCCGTGCGCTTCGTCCACGATCAGCACCGCGCCGTAACGACGCTTCAGCTTGACCAGACGGCGCAGGTCGGCAAGGTCGCCGTCCATGCTGAAGACCGATTCGGTGATGATGAAAATCTGCCGGTAGCGCTCTCTGGCGGCGGTTTCGAGCTGCTCTTCGAGGTGCTCATAATCGGCGTGGCGGAAGCGGCGGTAATCGGCGTCCGAGATCCGTAGGCCGTCGATGATGCTGGCGTGGTTGAGCCGGTCGCTGAGGATCAGGTCGTGGCGGGTGGCGAGCGCGGGCAGAATACCGGTGTTGGCGTGGTAGCCGCTGTTGAAAACGAGCGCCGCTTCGCTGCCGTAGGCGGCGGCAATCGCCGATTCGAGCTGGTCGCAGACCGGGTGGTGGCCAGTCAGCAGGCGCGACGAGGAGCTGGTCATGGCGTACCGTCCGTCGTCGAACCGATCATCCCGAATCTGTGCGATGAACGAGCTGAACAGCTCGCGATCAGTTCCGAGGCTGAGATAGTCGTTCGAGGAGAGGTTCAGCAGCTTGCGCCCGTCAACGGTGACGAACCGCCCGCTCCGCTCGCCGGTGGCGGGAATGGAGCGGAAGCGCTGTTTCGCCTTGAGCTTCGCAAGCTCCAGCGCGATGTCGGCCACAATCGGCTGCTCGACCTGGCCCGTGTTCGTAACTCCGCCGCTCATGAGAACCTTGAAAGTTGCGCGGCGAGCTGGCGGTCGGCGGAAATGTCTCGTCCCCGCGTCGTCAGATAGCCGCCGGTGAGGAAGCCGTCTGCCCCGGCGAGCATCAGGAGACCCTGAAAATCCTTCATGACGGTTTCGCGCCCGGCGGCGAACTTGATGATTTTCGTCGGGTGCGCGAGGCGGCAGATGGCGAAGGTTTTGGCGATCTCCGGCACGCTCACCGGCGCGGCACCTTCGAGTGGCGTGCCGTCGATCGGCACCAGCACGTTGAGCGGAATGACCGCCACGTCGAGCTCGCGCAGCGCGAAGATCATGCCGATGCGCTCCTGCATCGATTCGCCGACGCCGATGATGCCGCCGCAGCACACGCCGATGCTGTTCGAGCGGAGCCGCCGGATCGTCTCGATGCGCTCGTCAACGCCGTGCGTGTTTGCGATCAGCTCGCCGTAGCGGCCCGGATCGACCTGGATGTTGATGTTGTAGTGCGCGACGCCGTGGCGGGCGAGTTCGGCGGCGGGCTGGTCGCCAAGCACGCCGAGCGAAGCGCAGACGTACAGGCCGGGAAGTTCGCGATGCAGCCGGTCGATCATGCCGAGAATCTTCTCGAACTCTGGCGTCACCTTCAGGTAACCGTAGCCGCTGGTCACGATCCCGAAGTGACCGATTCCCTGCTCCCACGCGCTCCGCGCCTGTTCGAGCACCTTGTTCTCATCGACCAGTTCATAGACCTCGACCTCGGCGCTGTTGTGCTTCGACTGGGCGCAGAAGCGGCAGTTCTCGCCGCACACGCCTGACTTGGCATTCATGATCGAACAGGCGTGAATCGCCCCGTGGTTCGCGGCGTGGCGGGCCTTGACCTTGTTGGCCAGCGACACGAGGTCGAGCACCTCGGCATCGGGCAGCCGCCCCAGCGCCAGGGCGAGTTCGAGCGAGAGCGGCTCGCCGGTGTCGAGCACGCCGTAAGCTTTTTCAATATCTTGATGCAATCGTGACTTCATGCGGTTCTCGGTTCATGGTTGACGGGGAGCAGGTGCGCCTCGCCCGAAGTGACGGGCTGAATCGCGCCATCGGCGGTGCGCAAGAGAAGGTGGCCCTGCGGCGACAGCCCGGTCTCCGTGCCGACGAGCACCGTGTTGAACTGCTCAATCTTCAGTTCGCGCCCTTTGAGCCAGGCGTGCGTTTCGAGGTATGGCAGGATGAACGCCAGGTCCTCCTTTTCGAGCCAGTCGCGGTAGAGCTGCTCGAAGCGGTTGAGCACGGCGGCGAGCAGCTGTGCGCGGGACAGTCGCGAGCCGGTCTCGATGGCGATGGAGGTGGCGATCTCTCGCAGCTCCTCCGGCACGGGATCGAGGTTGACGTTCAGCCCGAAGCCGACCACTACGAAGTGGGTGCAGTCCGGCTCGGACTCCATTTCGCACAGGATGCCGCAGAGCTTTCGCCCGCCCGCGATGATGTCGTTCGGCCACTTGATGAAGGCCGAAAGGCCGGGGCACTCCCGCGCGACCGCCTCGTGAATCGCCGCTGCCGCCACGAGCGGGATTTCTGGCATGCGGACGGAGGGCACGGGCGGGCGCAGCACAATCGAGCAATAGAGATTCACCCCCGCGGGCGAAACCCACGCGCGGCGCATTCGCCCCCGCCCTCCCGTCTGGCTGTCGGCAACGACGACCGTTCCCTCCGTCGCGCCCTCCCGTGCGAGTGCCTGCGCCCGGAGGTTGGTCGAGTCAATGCTTTCAAGAAAGGTGAAGTTTCGCCCGAATGACGTGGTATGGAGCAGCGGCGCAACCTCCTCAGCAACCGGCGAGCCGGTCAGGCTTTCGAGGCGGTACCCTTTGCCGCTTGTCGCCTCAATGGCATATCCGGCTTTTCTCAGAGCGACAATATGCTTCCACACCGCGCTTCGGCTGATCTGCAGCTCGTCACAGAGATCGCCTCCGGAAACAAATCCGCCATCACCGGCGAGGCGTTGCAGAATGGTCGCCGTTACCGGATTCATGCCACCTCCACGCCCGAGGCAGCCGCTAGCGGCAAAAAATCATGGTGACGGAAGCCGTGCATGATGGGAGATAGTCTGGATCTGAAAAGAAAAACTCGCTGCAGGAATCAATTTGTAAACCGGAATTTATCTGACGGTTGACAACTATGCAAAAAGAAATTCCGCTCAAATGGCACGGAGGGACTTGTTGGACCGTTGAAAACAGTGGAGCTGCGCGTGGGTAAGCCGTCAATTGACCGGACGCGCCGCCGTTGTCATCCGGGTCTCATATCTTGATCGATACTGTTGCAGGCCCTGGAAAATGGCGTAGGCTATCTTGGTCTGTTCCTTGCGGTCGCGCAGGAGCTTCTCTTCGGAGGGGTTGGACAGGTAGCCGGTCTCGACCAGAATGCTTGGCATCGAGGGAGTCCAGAGCACCATGAATCCAGCCTGCCGCACACCGAGTCTGGTGTTGCTGCCGTCACGGCTCAGGCGCTGGAGCACATCCTGCGCCAGCTCGGTCGATTGCGTTGCAAAGGCGCTCTGTGCCATGCTGCTCATGATGAGATACTCGTCGGAAAAACCTTTGTATTTTTCTGCGGAGTTCTCCTCGCCGGTGATAACCGAGTTTTCAAACATAGCCACCTTGAGAGCGGCATCCGTTTTATGAGGACCGAGAATGTAGACCTCCGGCCCGCGCACCTTGCTGTTGTTCGCGCTGGAGTTGCAGTGGATGCTGACAAAGATTTTACCGCCGTAGCGGTTTGCGATCTGACCGCGCTCTTTGAGAGGAATGAAGCGGTCCTCCTTGCGGGTGTAGATCACCTTGACATCGGGCCACTTCTGCCTGATGAACATGCCGAGGTCGCGGGCGATGTTCAGTACCACATCCTTTTCGCGAGTGCCCTGCGTGCCGATTGCGCCGGGATCTTTTCCGCCATGGCCGGCGTCGATGACCACTGCGTCGAGCTTCCACTTGTCTACGTCACGGCTCAGACCCTCCTGGATGCGACGCTCTTTTTCCGACAAATGAATGGCTTCGACATCGACGTCATTCATGATGGAGATGACATAATCATTTTTTCTGGCATCATACCTAAACGACGATGATTTGATCGAAGAGGTCGGAATATTGAGTGCAATGGTGAACTGCATGGCTCCGTTGTCGAGAAGCTTAGGGCTGATCGATTTGACCACCCCTTCCGGATAATTCCTCGCAAGACGAGCAGGACTTCCAGCGGCATTTTCAATGGTCAGATAGAGAGTGCCGCTCTTGTCCGGCCTGAGAAAAGAGGCGTTACGCATGGCGCCGGAAGCTGAAAACCGGATAACTGCGCCGTTTGCGCGGGTTTCGATCTTGATGCCGTCGATCAGGGTTTTTTCTCCGGCGGAGCCGGTGTCCGTGCGGTCGTCCGATGACGGTGTGGTCAATTCCGTTGGTTTTGGCTGGGCATCATCAGGCAGGCGTCCGACGGATTGCAGTGAGGCGTCCGGCCACCGGCTGCCGAGCGTGGCATCGATTTTGTTCTCCGAAGCGTTGTATCGCACCTGCCGGCCAAGCCAGAGCGTAAACATCCGGCACGCCTGGTCAACCGGCAGATAGACCTTGTCCCGTCGTATGACAGGAGCCGAAGCGAGCTGCAAAACCCTTTTCGGGGTGTCCCCTGCAGCGGAGGCGATGACCGCAAAATTGCTGCCTTCCATGAGGATGCAGCTCGTTACCGTGTCGCCGAACGCTTCGTCGATCTGCATCTGCTTGCCATCGAATACGCTGCCGAGGCGAAGGGCGCGGGTAAAGGAGCCGATGTCAGCCAGAAAAACGCCATCAGCCTGGGTACTCCCCTGTACTTTGATTGTATATCCCTGTTCAGGACCATTGGTGACCTGCAAGAACACTGCCTCCTGCCCGGAGGTCTCGGCCAGGAGGCGGGAGGCAAACAGCACAAAAAAGAGCAGGAGGCTCAGTGGCCTGATACATTGCCTGGATAAAGAGTCTTTCATGATATGCGTTGAAATCGTCGCTATGCATTGGGGCGGAGTTGAACAACCGTTTCACAGCATGGCCGCTCTCGCTCGAGGCGATGAGCCATGGCCTGTGCTGTTTATTGATTGGGATAATAATAAGCAATAAATCGCTTAGCTTCCAGTGCAGATCGAAGCCTGTTGCCATAAATTCTTGAGCACACCGGCAATAACCGCGAATCTTGCAAAGTTTGTTTTTTGGCGGGCAAGCCCTATCTTTTCCGTCATTATTTGCAAAGGCATCTTCCGGCTGCGGCGTCGGGTTGCCCGCAATCCCAAAGCAACAGGGATCAATCGCAATGGCTTCAAAAAGCGCAACCCCTTCGGCCAGGAACAAGACCCTCATCGTTGTCGAGTCTCCATCCAAGGCGAAAACCATCAACAAATATCTGGGCGACGATTACACGGTCTACGCTTCAGTCGGTCATATCAAGGACTTGCCGAAAAAAGAGATCGGCATCGACTTTGACAACCACTACGAACCGCGCTATGAAGTGATCGCTGGCAAGGAGAAGGTGGTGCGGCAGCTCAAGAAGCTTGCCGGGGAGGCCGACAAGGTGCTGATTGCCACCGACCCTGACCGCGAAGGCGAGGCCATTGCCTGGCACATCTCCAACGAGATCGAATTCGCCCGCAAGCCGGTATTCCGCGTGCTCTTCAACGAAATCACCAAGAATGCTATCGTCGAGGCCATCGGCCATCCGCAGCAGATCGACTACCGGCTCGTGCGCTCGCAGCAGACCCGGCAGGGTCTCGACAAGATCGTCGGCTACAAGATCAGTCCATTCCTCTGGAATGTTGTCTATCGTGGGCTTTCGGCAGGCCGCGTGCAGTCCGTGGCGCTCCGGCTGATCTGTGAGCGTGAAACGGAGATCGAGGCCTTTACGCCGCAGGAGTACTGGACGATCTACGCCGACTTCACCACGGAAAATGGGGAGACCTTCCGGACGAAGCTGGTAAAAGTCAAGGGCGAGAAGCCGGAGATCACCTCCGGCGAGCAGGCCGAAGCGATTGCTGCGGCCATTCAGGGGCGTCTGTTCGCCATCGGCGAGATCGTGCCGAAGGTGATCCAGCGCAAGCAGCCGCTGCCGTTTACCACCTCGCTGTTGCAGCAGGCCGCCTCGAACCAGCTCGGCTTCGGTTCGCAGAAGACGATGCGCACCGCCCAGCAGCTCTACGAAGGAATCGAACTGGGCTCGGAGGGCGCGACCGGTCTCATCACCTACATGCGTACCGACTCGACCCGCATCAGCGGCGAGGCAGTTGCTCAGGCGCACGACTACATTTCGCAGCAGTTCGGCCCGGAGTACAAGGGTTTCGGCGGCCAGGGCAAGGCGGGCAAGAACGCCCAGGACGCGCACGAAGCGATTCGTCCTACCTCGGTGACGCGCACGCCCGAATCGCTCCGCCGTCACCTGACGCCCGACCAGTTCAAACTCTACGAACTGATCTGGAAGCGCTTCGTCGCCTCGATGATGGCCCCGGCCAAGATCGAGCAGACCCGCGTTGATGTGGAGGATCAGAAAAAGGAGTTCGTCTTCCGCGCCACCGGCAACAAGGTACTCTTTCCCGGTTTTTTCCGTGTCTACGACGACCAGCAGGAGCTCGACTATGAAGCGCAGAAGTCCACCCGTGACGAGCTCGAAAAGGAGCAGATCGTCAAGCTGCCCGAGCGACTTTCTGTTGACGAGCAACTCAAGATGGCCGAACTTGACCGCCGCCAGAGCTTCACCCGTCCACCAGCCCGCTACACCGAGGCGAGCCTCGTCAAGGAGCTCGACAACTACGGCATCGGGCGCCCATCGACCTACGCCTCGATCTTCTCGACCCTTCAGGAGCGGCGATACGTCGAGCTACAGAAGAAGAAGATCATTCCAACCGAACTGGGACGTGATGTCTCGGCGATTCTCGTAGCCAATTTTCCTGATCTCTTCAACGTCCGCTTCACGGCGGAGATGGAGGACGAACTCGACAAGGTTGCCTCAGGCGACGACGAGTATGAAAAGGTGCTCGACAGCTTCTATCGCCCGCTCGAATCGGTTTTGAGCCACCGTAAAAGCGATCCGCTCATTCCGCAGAACCGCGATGCCGTGCTCTGCGAAAAGTGCGGCAAGGGGCACATGATTGTCAAGTGGACGACCAGCGGCAAGTTTCTCGGCTGCTCGGACTATCCGAAGTGCAAGAACGTCAAGGCGATCACCACCAACAAGGCCAAGCCGAAGGAGACCGGTGTGCGCTGCCCGGTATGCGGCGAAGGGCACATGCTCTTGCGCAACGGACGGCTCGGTCCGTTTCTGGCCTGCTCGAACTACCCGAAGTGCAACACCCTGCTCAACCTCAGCAAGCAGCGCCACATCGAGCCAATCAAGACGCCACCCATTACCACCGACCTCGCCTGCCCGAAATGCGGCGCGCCTATGTATCTCAGAACCGGCAAACGAGGGTTGTGGCTGGGCTGCTCGAAATTCCCGAAATGCCGAGGACGCCTCTCATGGAACACGCTCGATCCGGAGACGCAGGCCCGCTGGGAAAAAGCGATGAACGAGCACATGGCGGCCCATCCGGCCAAAGCCATCACGATGCTCGACGGCAAGCCCGCGCCGATGAACCTGCCTATCGAAGACATTATCCTCCGTGCCGAGGACGCGGGCCTTATCAGCGCCCCAAGCGAACAGTCGGAGGCTGAAGCCACGGTAGAGGTCAAATAGTACCTATAGGTCTATAGGGGCGAATATGAAAACGGCTGCCAGGAAAGGCAGCCGTTTTTCGTTTGGGGAGATTGTGAAAGAAGGGATTCTCCTCACATCCACAAGAGCGCCAGCCTGTAGGTGATGAAGGAGGCGATCCAGGCCACCGCGAGCACGTAGGCGGAGTAGAGGAGCACCGGCTTCCAGGCGCCGACCTCTTTTTTCATCACGCCAACCGCCGCCACGCAGGGGATGTAGAGCAGCACGAACACCATCAGGCTCAGCGCGGTAGCCTTGCTGAATCCCGGTTCGCTTCGGAGAATCTCCGAAAGGCTTGTCTCGCCGGTGGCATGGCCTATCGAGAAAATCGTGCCGAGCGTCGAAACCACCACCTCTTTTGCGGCGAGGCCCGTCACCAGCGAGATTCCGATCCGCCAGTCGAAGCCGAGCGGGCGGATGAGCGGCTCAAGCAGTTTCCCGCTGCGTCCGGCGAGCGAGTATTCGAGCTGGCTTGCTTCGATGCGAGCTTCGAGCTTCTGCAACTGCTCCGCTTTCAGCCCCGGCGCAACCGCCGCCGCCTCGATCTTCGCCTTTTCTTGTGCGAGCTCCGCGTCGAGCGCTTGGCTTCGCGGGAAGTTGCTGGCTGCCCAGATCAGGATCACCGCGCCGAGAATCAGCGTTCCTGCTTTTTTCAGGTACATCACGGCCTTCATCCGCGCCTGGAACACCACCGAGGTGAGCGTCGGCCATCGGTAGGGAGGCAGCTCCATCACGAACGGCTCGGAGTCGCTTTTTAGCACGGTTGACTTGAGCAGCCACGCCGTCCAGAGGCCGATCATGATGCCGAGCAGGTAGATGCCGAACATCACGTTGGCGGCCATCGCTGGCGGGAAAAACGCTCCGGCGAGCAGCACGTACACCGGCAGCTTCGCGCCGCAGCTCATGAAGGGAATCGTCATGATGGTCGCCAGGCGATCCGAGCGGCTTTTGAGCGTGCGTGTGGCCATGATGGCTGGAATTGAGCAGCCGAAGCCGGTGATCATTGGAATGAACGACTTGCCGTGCAGCCCGAAGCGGTGCATCACCTTGTCGATCACGAAGGCAGCGCGAGCCATGTAGCCGGAGGCTTCGAGGAACGACAGCCCCATGAAGAGCAGCACGATGTTTGGCAGAAACACCACCACGCTGCCCACGCCGGAGATCACGCCGTCAACAAAGATCGAACGCACCATTCCAGCGGGCAGGTGCGGCGCAACCGTTTCCGAAAGCAGGCCGAAGGCATAGGCGATCGCCTCCATCAGGGGCTTGCCGAGTGTGAAGGTGAGCTGAAAGATCGCCCAGACGACGAGGAAAAAGATTGGCAGCCCGAGCACCCGGTTCAGCACCACCATGTCGATGTAGTCGCTCGCCGAGGCCCGCGTCGTCTTCGGCTTGCGCACGCACTCCTGCATCGCGCCGCGCACGAAGGCGTGGCGATCCTCGGTGATGAGCGCTTCGGGATCGGTGCTGTGCAGAATGCCGCACTCCGTGATCGCCTCCTGCAATGCCAGCTCAATCTTGACCCACACCGGGTATTTCTGCACCTGGGTGTAGACCTCACGGTCGTTTTCAAGCAGCTTGATGGCGAGCCACCGGTGGTTCGACGCCGCGTCGAGTTCGCGCTCGTGCGAGAGCATGCCGGCGATTTTGTTGATCGCCTTTTCAACCTCGGCGCTGAAGGTGATCTTGTTTTTCTGATCTCGATCCGCCCCTCGCTGACGCTGACGATGTGGTCGAGCAGATCATCAAGTCCCTTGCGGTTGCGCGCGGAGATCGGCACGATGTGGCTGCCCAAGAGCCGTTCGAGCTGGTCGAGATCGATCGAAATGCCCTTTTCCTCGACCTCGTCCATCATGTTCAGCGCCACGAGCAGATCGAGCTCCATCTCCATGAGCTGCACGGTGAGCATCAGGTTGCGTTCGAGGTTTGTGCCCTCGACCACGTTTACCACCACGTCGGGCTTTTCGTCGATGATGAAGGGCGGGTCACGATCTCTTCCGGCGAGTATGGCGTCAGCGAGTAGGTGCCCGGCAGATCGACCACGGTAATGCGGTAATCGCAGTAATCAAGATAACCTTCGTGCTTTTCGATGGTTACGCCGGGAAAATTGCCCACGCGCTGGTGAGCGCCGGTCAGCGCGTTGAACAGCGACGACTTGCCCGCATTCGGATTTCCGGCAAGCGCGACCGTGATGGTTTTGTGCTGGCTCATGCTCGTTTCCCGAAACGGTGGCGTCTGCGTAATCCGGGCCCTCCGTTCGGGTGGCTTTCCACGGCTTCGAGTTTGTTTACCCCAACCCCTTCGGCCTCGTTCCGCCGCATCGTCAGCAGAAGCCCTTTACAACTGATCTCTATGGGATCCCCAAGCGGGGCGAACCTGAGCACCTCAAGCTCCGTACCTCTTACCAAGCCCAGATCCATGAGCCTACGCCTTATGGCAGGCTCTGCGGCGACCGATATTACCTCAGCCCGATCTCCGGCATTCAACTCTGATAACTTCATATATACCTCAGCCCTGTAATAATTTTTGCTCGCCCTCTGAGGGTTTAAATAGATTTATTTTAAATAACGAGCTGCTCAGATGAAAAGTTTTCCCGTTTTGATGGCGGGAGGCGATTCCTGAAAAAAAGTTCTGCAATTAATCCTGCCCGTGAGCAACTTCGCGGCCAGCAAAAGGAGGCCAGCCCATCGTTTTGCCGCCGATCAGATGCGCATGGATGTGTCCGACGCTTTGCAGGGCGTCTTCGCCATTGTTGAACACCAGCCTGTAGCCCGATTCGAGCACGCCGGTCTTCTCGGCCACGATACGTGCGGCAAGCAGAATCTGCGCGGCGATTTCCAAATCGCTATCCTTCAGATCGCTTAGCGACCGGATGTGCTCCAATGGAATAATGAGCACATGGACGGGCGCGACCGGGTTGATGTCGTGAAATGCGGCCACGTGGTCATTTTTGTAAACCAGATTGGCCGGAATGTGCCCGGTGGCAATCTTGCAGAAAATGCAGTCTGGATCGTAACGTGTCATGGTGTTGTCGATTTATGAATGCCGAACTACTGTTTCTGGATGATAGACAGGCTCATACTGCCACCCGAACCGATAAGCACCACGGTGAAAGCTCCCTTGATTCCTGTCACACTTCCCCGGTCGCCCTCCTTTTCTGGGACGATCATCGAGGTGGTCTCGAAGCCTTTTGCCTTGAGCGCCGCTTCGTAATCCCGGAGAGCATGTTGCGGTAACCGGTCGATGGCCATGTCCCAACTGTTTCCTTCAGGCGTTTCGGTTCTGATGATCTTTCTGATTGTGCCGTATAGATACTTCGGCACATCGGCAGGTGCATCATCTGGCCAGGGTTTTACCGCATTGGTAATCTCGACCGAACCTTTGCCGGATTCGATCGTGACGGCCGTGGTATTATCGGCAGCCGCTGAAACCGGCTCGGGAGAAGCGTTTTGCTGTTCAGGCGCCTTTTGGTTGCAGGCTCCGAGGAAACCTGCAAGGATGATGAGGCATAAGCCTCCGGTGGTTTTGCTGAATACCTGCCGGCTCATGATTTTTCCTGATAGGTGGATGATAACAGCTTCATGCAGCAAATGTAATATAAAAAGAGTGCCGACTGCGGCAACTTCGTGCCGGCGGGTAGCATAACGGCTGTGCGATTACTACATTGTCTTCGATAAACTCCGTTAATATTCGTTCCCGCTTCGCCATGCTCCAACAGGCAAAATCCGGAGAACGTATTCAAACAATAGAACCTGACGATGATCAAACGACACATAAGCCACATGTTTGGCACAATGATCCCTCTTCTGCTCGCTACCCTGTTCATGGCTGGCTGCAATGGCAACCCCCCGAAGCGGGTCACCGACATTGACGGCAACACCTACGGGACGGTGAAAATTGGCGAACATGTCTGGATGGCTGAAAACCTGCGAGTGAGCCGTTACCGGAATGGCGATCCCATCGCGGAGGTGAAGGCGGGCGCCTCGTGGGCCGCCCAGACGGCCGGAGCGCGATGCTCTTACGATAACAGCCCGGAAAACGGTAAAACCTACGGCTCGCTCTACAACTGGTATGCCGTCAGCGATCCGAGAGGTCTCGCTCCCGAAGGCTGGCACGTGGCTACCGACAAGGAGTGGCAGGTGTTGGCCGAAGCTCTCGGCGGCGAACAGGAGGCCGGTGCTGGCCTGAAAGCTCCTGGAGCATGGGGCAATTCATCCGGAGAAACCCAAAGCAGCGGGTTCAATGCCTTGCCCTCCGGTGCTCGCCGGGATGCCGACGGTGTTTTTCTCATGCTCGGCCAGTTTGCGCGCTTCTGGACCTCCACGCCAGCCAGTAATGGCAAAGCTCTCGCCCGAGCTCTCGGTTTCTACGACAACGCCCTGCGCGGTGGAGAAGTTGGCCCCAGGAATGGCTTCGCCGTGCGGTGCGTCAAGAATTGATGATGTGTACCAAAACGGCAATTACTCGCTGTTCTCCGTCAAATGCTTTTCTTTTTCTTCTGTCGTCTCCGCTTCAGCGGCGGTGGCGACGAGCACTTCGGCGATGCGGAGGGAGCGGCGGCACTCTTCGATGTCGGGGCGGCGGTCGGCGAATTTCACGAGGTCGGCCTGGTCAAGCAGCTCGATCAGCTCCTGGCGGATGTTGATCTTGCGGGCGGCAAGTTCATCGGCGATCTCCTGGGTAACCATTTCCAGCGCGCCGAACTGGTAGCGCTTTTGGAGAAATTCCCGCAGGATATTGCTGAGCGATTCGTATCCGGCGGCGGGCGGCATTCCTTTGGATATCTGGCGGCGGATGGCGCGGAGTTTCTGGCTGGCAGCGCGAACCGGATCGTCGAGGTGTTGGCGCAACGCGGTGACGAGCAACTTGACAAAGTATCCGGCAAGCCCCAGCAGCACGAGCACGAGCAGTACCGGCACAAGCAGCCACGTTGGAAACGGCGCGCTGACCGGTGGTGAAATCGGGCGCAGCTCCGTGACGGTCGAGTCGGTCATGCTCAGCACCGTCACCGAGGCAGAAGGAGTGATAACCAGCCGCTGCGGGCCTGTCGCCGAACTGTTGCCGGAGAGCACTGTGAAACCGGGCAGCGGTTTGCGCCCCGAACCGAAAACGGCAAGTTCGGTATCCATCCGGAATTCAGCGCGGCCATCTGGCAGGGTTTTCGAGAAGGATTTGGTGCCGGTGATCTCGAACGGCGTGCCCTGACCGGTTTTGAGCGAGGCAACAGAAACCGAATCACGCCGGTCGTGCTGTACGGTAATGACGTAGCGCAGCCGTTCCCCGGCAAAAAGGCTGTCCGGCTCGGCGCTCACTCTCACGTCGGCGGGACGGAGCGTGGCACTTGCGGAGGCCGGAGGCAGTGCCGTGCCGAGGCAGGCGGCCATAAGCAACGCCGTAAGTTTCGATTTACACCCTGCGCTCACGGTGACGGAAGAATGTGTTCAGGTCGCCGATGATCGACTTGCCGGTATCGAGAAAGACTGCATCGACCTTCATGCGGCTCAGTTGCCGCTGCACCGCCTCGCGCTTCGACCGCTGCTCCTTGGCGTAGCGGGCGAGAAAAGCGCGGCTTCCGGCATCGATCGTCAGGCGCTCACCCGTCTCCGGATCGACCAGATCGAGCAGTCCGGAATAGGGAAGCTCGTGGTCGAGCGGGTCGCCGATGTGGATGAGCACGAATTCGTGGCGAGCGTTGAGCAGCTTCATGCCCCGCTCGTACTCCGAGCCGAGCAGGTCGGTGAGCAGAAAAATAATAGACTTGCGCTTCTGCGTGCGGCGCAGGAACGAGAGTGCCGCATTGATGTCGGTTTTCCGCCCGCACTGCCGCATCGAGAAGATTTCGTTCAGAATGACCAGTGCGTGGGCGCGGCCTTTGCGGGGCGGGATGTAGGTCTCGACCTTGTCGCTAAAAACGAGCAGCCCCACCATGTCGTTGTTCTGCACAGCGCTGAAGGCGAGAATTGCCGAGACTTCGGCGGCAAGCTCCTTTTTCAGCCGTCCGTTGCCGAAGAGCATCGAGCCGGAGCCGTCCAGCACCAGCATCAGGATGCGTTCGCGTTCCTCGGTGAACATCTTGACGTAGAGATCATTCTTGTGTGCCGAGGTGTTCCAGTCGATGGTGCGTACGTCGTCGCCATACTGGTACTCGCGCACCTGGCTGAACTCGATGCCGCGCCCCTTGAACGAGGAGTGGTACTCGCCGCTGAACAGCTCGTTGACCAGCCGCCGCGAACGGATTTCGAGCTTGCGCACCATCGCGGAAAGCTCGCCGGGATCGGGCGCTCCGTTTCGGGCACGGGAGTCGTCAGGGCACCTGGACATGTTCGAGAATGTTTCTGATGAAGTCCTCGGCCTTCATGTTTTCGGCCTCTGCCTCGTAGCTCGGGCGAACGCGGTGGCGCAGCACCTCATAGACGATGCTCTTGACATCCTCCGGAGTGGCATAGGCGCGGCGCTGCAAAAAGGCGTGAGCTTTGGAGGCAAGCAGAAGGAAAATCGAGGCTCGTGGCGAAGCCCCGTATTCGATCATCGTCGATAGATTGCCGAGGCCGTAACGCTCCGGCGAGCGGGTGGCTGTGACCAGATCGATGATGTAGCGCTGCACCCGCTGATCGACGTAGATGCGATCCACCAGGCTTCGCGACCGGAACACCTCTTCGGGCTGCACAACCGCCGAAACCTCGACGGGCGCCTGCACCGCCGATGCACGCTGCATCACTTCAAGCTCCTCCTCGAAGGTCGGATACTCCACGATCACCTTCATCATAAACCGGTCGAGCTGCGCCTCCGGCAGCATGTAGGTTCCTTCGTGCTCGACGGGGTTCTGCGTGGCCAGCACCATGAACGGCTCGCCCAGCGGGTAGGTGACATCGCCAATCGTCACCTGCTTCTCCTGCATCGCTTCGAGCAGGGCGGACTGCACCTTGGCGGGCGAGCGGTTGATCTCGTCGGCGAGAATCACATTGGCGAACACCGGCCCCCTGCGCGGATGGAACTCCATCGTTTTCGGATTGTAGATCATCGTGCCAATCAGGTCGGCGGGCAGCATGTCGGGGGTGAACTGGATGCGGTGGAACGAGAGGTTCATCGCCGCCGCAAAGGTTCGCACGATAAGCGTCTTGGCAAGACCCGGCACCCCCTCGAGCAGCAGGTGACCGTTGGCGAGCAGGGCGATGATCACCTTGTCGATGACCGCGCCTTGGCCAATGATGGTGGTGGCAAGCACCTCCCGCGCCCGGTCGATAAAAGCCGACTCCTCGGCAATCTGCCGTCCAAGCGATGCAAGATCCGTTTCCTGTTTCATGGGTGAGAGATGAATATTCGGGTGCTTTCAGTGAACAATGTGGACATTATGGACGAGGTGAACAACTATCAATTATCAACTATCAATTATCAACTGCTTCTCACTCCTCCTGGAAGACGCCTTTGATGCCTACGGCAAGCAGCACAAGGCCGATTATGAGTGCGGGCCAGGAGATCATGTCACCAATGTAGAAGGCGCTGTTGAGCAGTCCGATAGCTGGCGCGAAAAGCAGGACGAGATCAGCGCCGATCAGAATCATGAACGCCTTCAAAAAGCTTATCCTGACGCGCGGTTTGCTATTGTTCTCCTCTTTCTTAGCTTTGGCCATTGCACATTTCCACTTTTGAGCGATGAATATTTTAGGGATAGAAACCAGTTGCGACGAAACCTCGGCGGCCGTCCTCAGCGATGGATCGGTCCGGTCGAACATTGTCAGTTCCCAGCGATGCCATACCGATTTCGGCGGCGTGGTGCCGGAGCTGGCTTCACGGGAGCATGAGCGGCTGATCGTCTCGATCGTCGAGGCCGCCATAACCGAAGCAAATATAGCAAAAAATGACCTTTATGTCATAGCGGCCACCGCCGGGCCGGGGCTAATCGGCGCGGTGATGGTCGGGCTTTGCTTCGCTGAGGGACTGGCCTGGGCACTCGGCAAACCCTTCGTGCCGATCAACCACGTCGAGGCGCACATCTTCTCGCCCTTCATCAGCGACGAGGCCGGGCATCGCGAGCCGAAGGGCGACTTCGTTTCGCTGACTGTCTCCGGAGGCCACACGCTGCTCTCGGTCGTCCGGCAGACGCTCGATTACGAGGTGATCGGGCGTACCATCGACGACGCGGCGGGCGAGGCGTTCGACAAGACCGGCAAGATGCTCGGCCTCGGCTATCCGGCGGGGCCGGTGATCGACCGGCTTGCCTGCGAGGGTGATCCGGATTTCCACCGCTTCCCCCGAGCCCTGACCGCAAGTTCGCAGACAAGCAAGAGCTACCGGGGCAACTTCGACTTCAGCTTCTCCGGCCTCAAAACCTCCGTGCGCACCTGGCTCGAAGCTCACGACTCGGAGTATGTCCAAAAGCATCAGGCTGACCTTGCAGCCTCGATTCAAGCAGCGATTGTCGATGTGCTGGTCGAAAAAACCATCGCCGCCGCGCTCTTGTATAAAGTCAATGCCATTTCGGTGGCGGGTGGCGTGAGCGCCAACTCCGGCCTGCGCGCGGCGATGCAGGCGGCCTGCGACAAGCACGGCCTTGCGCTTTTTATCCCCGCGCTCGCCTACTCGACCGACAATGCCGCTATGATTGCCACTATGGCGCAGTTGATGATTGAGCGCGGCAAGTACCGGATCGAGGATAACTCCTACGGCGTCGCGCCCTTCGCCCGCTTCGAGGCAGCCAGAAAAGGGGCGCGTTGAAATAGTTCGGGAAATAGATTATCTTCGGATTCGAAAAAAGCGCCCTATCCGGCCCGAATTCCGCCGGAGGGCCCAGCTCCGAATACCAACCGCAAGCCACTGACCATGTCTGACACCATCCTTGCCCTGATGCTCTTCGCCCCGCCAGCAGGAGGCGCGACGCCGAATCCGTTCGTCCAGCTCGTACCGCTCGTCCTGATTTTCGTCGTCTTTTACTTCTTCATGATCCGCCCGCAGCAGAAAAAGCAGAAAGAGCGCGAATCGCTGCTCAACGATATCAAGCGCGGCGACCGGGTTGTCACCATCGGCGGCATTCACGGCACCGTCGCCGGGATCGAAACCGAGAAAAAGACGGTTCTTGTGCAGGTTGCCGACAACGTCAAAATCAAGTTCGAACGTTCGGCGATTGCCAACATAGAAAAACAGGAAACAGGCGACAAGCTCGCCTCGAAGGAGTAAGAAGCATCGATGCAGGAAATACCCGCAATTCTGGTTCTTGAAAACGGCTCGGTCTATCGCGGCACCGCCTTTGGCCACGCTGGCGAAGCGACAGGCGAAGTGGTTTTCAACACCTCGCTGACCGGCTATCAGGAGATTCTGACCGACCCGTCCTACGCCGGGCAGATGGTGGCGATGACCTACCCGCTCATCGGCAACTACGGCATTACGCCGAACGACGACGAGTCCAAAAAAATCTGGGCTTCGGCGCTGATTGTGCGTGAAGCCTCCAACGTTTACAGCAACTACGAATCCACCCGCAGCCTCGACGAGACCCTCAAAGAGGCTGGCGTGATGGGTCTTGCCGGTATCGACACCCGCAAGCTCGTCCGGGAGATTCGTCAGAAAGGCGCAATGCGGGCGGTGATTTCAACCTCGTGCGATGACGTCGAGGCGCTCAAGGCGCAGGCGGCGACCATCCCCGAAATGACCGGCCTCGACCTGGTGCAGCGCGTCACGACCGGCGAGAGCTACACGGTGGACAACCCGGGAGCGAACTATCACGTCGTTGCTTTCGACTATGGCATCAAGACCAACATCCTGCGCCAGCTCAAGGCCGAGGGATGCCGCGTCACGGTGGTCAACGCGAAGACTACGGCTGACGAAGTGCTCGCCCTGAATCCCGACGGTGTTTTTCTCTCGAACGGCCCTGGCGACCCTTTCGCGGTCACCTACGCCATCGACACTATCCGCGAGCTGGCTGCGAAGAACAGCAAGCTGCCGATCTTCGGCATCTGCCTTGGCCACCAGTTGCTTTCGCTCGCGTTCGGTGCGAAGACCTACAAGCTCAAGTTCGGCCACCACGGCGCGAACCATCCGGTCAAGAACCTCTTGAGCAGCACCATCGAGATCACCTCGCAGAACCATGGCTTTGCAGTCGAGATGGAGAGTCTGCCGGGTGACCTGGAGCTGACTCACAAGAATCTCTACGATATGACCGTCGAGGGTATCCGCCACCGAGAACTGCCCTGCTTTTCGGTGCAGTACCATCCCGAAGCCGCCCCTGGCCCGCACGATTCGCACTACCTCTTCAAGGAGTTCACCGAACTGATGGAGAGGTCGAAAAACTGACCACTCCCGCGGCGCGGGTGGTCTGAAAGAGGCCCTTGCGCCGAGCTTCTCCATTCTGTTTTCTTGTCCAATTTTTCTTCTTTTTGTTCCATGCTCGATGATGACAATGCTCGGGCATGGGGCTGATTGTTCTGATGCCGATGATTTTGTGTTATAAAATAAGTAGAATATTTTTATTACCTTTTTGAGGGAGCCCATGAAACTAAAACGGTATAACCGTTTGTTACATGATACACAGGGCTCTTTGCTAACGTTTAACTTGCTAACGTTTAACTTAAATGGAACAATCATGAAAAGGACATCAAAAATGGTGATGGTCGCCGTTGCGCTCCTAGCTGGAGTGAGCGGTACCGCTTGGGCTAATGGTACGGAAATGCCTCCTCCGGCACCTTCAACCTATACTCCTCCTCCTCCGCCGCCGCCGGTCGAAGCTCCCGCTCCGGCTCCCGCTCCGGTTGTCAAGCAGAGTAATGCCGGCCCGTACATCAGCGGTGCCGTGGGACTCGGTTTACCTGAAGACCTTAAAGTTCCGACGAATGAAGAGCAATTCGATGCGTATTACCCATCGGATTTTAAAGTCAAGATGGATAGCGGCATAGCGCTTACTGGAGCTCTTGGCTACAACTTCAACCCCGTAAGGCTTGAGGCTGAAGTCGGTTATCACAATCACGACGTGAGTAACGGTCAAGACGCTGATGGAAGTCTCTCTCTGTTGACGGTGATGGCCAATGCCTACTATGACATCGATGCCGGCTCGGGCGTCAAGCCGTACCTTATGGGCGGTGCTGGCTGGGGCCATACCAGGGCCAAGGAGCCGTCTCAGACAATAACGGACGATGTGTTTGTCTGGCAGGTAGGCGCCGGTGTAGGCGTTGCGGTTGCCGACAACACGACTCTCGACCTCGGGTATCGCTATGTGAAGCCGGATGATTTCAGTGTCGGTGGTGGAGACAAAGCCCAGTGGGCGATACACAACATCATGCTTGGACTCAGGTATCAGTTCTGAAGCTTGCCTGAAACATCAAGTGCAAATCAAAAACCGGAAGCAGCAATTGCTTCCGGTTTTTTTTGTTAGGCCCGTCACGATTTTCTGACTTCTGGATGATGAGGAGCATTCACCACTCCATCAATCGCTTTACAGCTTCCCTGAAATGCTTATATTGTTCCCCTGTCTCAAATCGATCCCCGACCGCTGATTTACGGGTTTCAGCCGCTTCGTCGTGGCCGGTTTTCACCATCAAACGAAAAGACGCCGTTCAGGCAACGCTTGCTTCATGAAAAAACGACTCTTCACCCCTGGGCCGACGCCGGTACCGGAAAATGTCATGCTTCGCATGGCCGCGCCGATCATCCATCACCGAAATCCTGAATTCATGGAGATTCTGGAGCGGGTACACGAAGATCTGAAGTACCTGTTCAGAACGACCCAGCCGGTAGTGGTCATGACCTGTTCGGGCACCGGCGGCATGGAGGCGGCGATTTCGAGCCTCTTCAGGCAGGGCGACAAGGTCATCACCGTCAACGGCGGCAAGTTCGGCGAACGGTGGGGCGAGCTGGCGCGAATCTACGCCGGGGACTGCGTCGAGGAGAAGATCGAGTGGGGCACGGCCATTTCCCCGGAACGAATTGCCGAACTGCTCGACGAGCATCCGGACGCAGTGGGTGTCTGCATCACCCATTCGGAGACCTCCACCGGTACCGCATCCGACGTCAAGGCTTTGTGCGCGGCCATCCGGGAACGCTCCGACGCGCTGATCCTCGTTGATGGCATTACCGCCATCGGCGCGCACGAGTTCCACTTCGACGACTGGGGCGCTGACATCTGCATCACCGGTTCGCAGAAGGGGCTGATGATGCCCCCCGGTCTGGCGCTGGTAGCCGTTTCGGAGCGGGCGCAGGATATCATCCACAACCGCAAGCATCAGCCGAACTACTACCTGAGTCTGAGAAAGGCGCTGAAGTCCCACGCGGGCAACGATACGCCGTTCACTCCCGCGGTTTCGCTCATCATCGGTCTCGACGAGGCTTTGCAGATGCTGCGCGCCGAGGGGATCGAAAATGTCTGGGCGCGCCACGAAGCGCTCGCGGGTGCATGCCGCCTCGGCTGCCAGGCGCTCGGCATGGAGCTGTTCAGCGACTCGCCCTCGTACGCCGTCACGGCGGTCTGGCTGCCCGAAGGTGCGGACTGGAAGCAGTTCAACAACACCCTGAAGGTGCGCAACGGCATCACGATCGCGGCGGGGCAGGACGACTTCAAGGGCAGAATCTTCCGGATTTCGCACCTTGGTTACTACGATGAACTCGACATGCTGACCTTGATGGGCGGGCTTGAGCGGTCGCTCAAAATGATGGAGATTCCTTTCAGGGTTGGAGCTGGCGTCAGCGCCGTCCAGCGGGCGTTTCTCGGAGAGTAGGGGCCGGTTGTTTTGCAGAATGGTCGGGTGAGGTTGACTATATTGCTATATTGCAGAAAATACCGCCATGCAACGAGTTTTGCTGTTACTGATCGCGCTCTTTTCCTTCGATGCGATCAAGTCCAACCTCGAACAGTACAACCTGTTCCAGCAAGCGAACCGGCAGGTCCAGGCCGGTCACTACGCGCCGGCCATTCAGCAGTACCGGCAGTTGCTCGACCGCTATCCGGCGGGCCTGTTGCGATGCGAGGCCGCCTTCAATCTCGCCTGTGCCGAATACGGCATGAAGCACTACCGCCGTGCCGCCGAATTGTTCGCAGCGCTTCCGCCCGGCAACGCCGCACTCAGCAAGACCGCCGGTTATAACCAGGGCAATGCGCTGGCGATGGAGGCGTTCCGAAGCCGCAAGGGCGCAGCCCAGGAGGCGCTGCTTGGCCGGGCGCTGGCATTCTACCGGCGCGCCCTTCTCGACAATCCACAGAATGCCGACGCGCGAATCAACTACGAAATCGTGCTGCGTGCAATGCAGCACCGTCAGCCGCCACCGCCTGCACCACAAGGTGGTGGTTCTCCGGATGGTAAGGGACAGGATGGCGGCGGCGCAGTCTCGCAGCTGATCCTCGAAAACGCCCGGCAGGAGGAGGCGCGCCAAATGCGCAAATATTTCAAGCCGCTGCCGATGAAGCCCTCGGAGCGGGACCAACCGGACTGGTAAGCCTCATGGCGCTGAACAAACAGGTCGCCCTGGTCTTTCTGCCCTCCGACAGCGGCGTTGATGGCGCTCGCTCGCTCTACGGCGACACCGAGCCATCCGGCCTGAAGCGATGGCTCGACGCTGGCGTCAGGAACCTCATCAAGCGCACGCAGTTTGCCATTCCGCCGCTCTCGCTGATGATTCTCGCATCGATCGAGGTGCCCGGCTTAGAGCAAACGCTCTGCGACCTCCGGTTCGAGGAGTTTCCCTTCGACCGGCAGTGGGATCTGGTCGGCATCAGCGTACAGACCGGCATGGCCTCGAAGGCTTTCGAGCTGGCTGATCGCTTGCGGAGTCGGGGTGTCAAGGTGGTGCTCGGCGGCCCGCACGTCACCATGTTCCCCGACTCATGCCGCTCGCACGCGGACTGCCTGGTGCACGGCGAAGCGGACGACCTCTGGCGCGACGTGCTCGAAGAGCTCGCTGCCGGATCGCTCAAAGCCGAGTATCGCCCGGACGCTCCGCCGGATTTGCAGCTTCACCGCCCGGTGAACCGCACCTTTCTGAAAAAAAGTCGCTACTTCACCACCAACCTCGTCCAGACCGGACGTGGCTGTCCGTACCAATGCGACTTCTGCAATGTGCACGTGCTGAACGGCCGGGTGCTCCGGCAGCGCAAAATCGACCACATCGTCGATGAGGTGCGGCGTTTCAGCGAGGAGGACAAGCGCATCTTTTTTCGTCGATGACTCCATCAACGGCGACCCGCTTTTCGCGCGGGAGCTTTTCAGCAAGCTGATTCCGCTTGGCATCACATGGTTCGGCCAGGCGACTACCGCCCTCGGCCAGCAGCCGGAACTGCTCGACACCTTCGCCCGCTCCGGCTGCCGCGCGCTGCTCGTCGGCATCGAGAGCATCGAACCGTTGAGCCGCTGCGCGCATCGCAAGACGCAGAACCGCACCGACGAGCTGGCGGGCAACATCCGGGCAATCCGAAAGAGCGGCATAAGCCTTTATGGAAGCTTCATCTACGGACTCGACGGCGACACCCTTCAGACGCCGTCGGCGATTCTCGACTTTATCGCCGACACCCGCCTCGACGTGCCGGGTATCAACACGCTGCGTCCCATTCCCGGCACGAAGGTGTTCGACCGCCTCCGTGAAGAGGGGCGGCTGCTCTTCGATCCGGAAGACATCACCGCATTTCGCTACACCTTCGGCCAGGAGATGCTCTACCGCCCGAAAAACATCCCGCTGCCGGAGTTTATCGAAAGCTACTCCGAGCTGACGCGCAAGGTCTTCAATATCGGCAATGCCATCCGGCGCGGCATCGACGCACCGGGCATCAACGCCGCGGTGCTCTTCTTCAATCTGTTTTACACCCACCTCTACCGTCTGTCGAGAAACGACCTTCTGCGGCAGCTCGAAACGCTTCATAACGCCTGAAAGTGTTTTGAGAGGAGATGAATTATGATTAAAATGAATTTCATTTTATTTTTTACAAAACACCACCAACGACAACACCGATAATTTCAAGGAGAAGAACATGAAACGTTTTCTGCCACTGTTCGTGACCGGACTTGTTTTCCTCGGCGGATGCGGCCTGGAAAAGCCGCCAGCCAAACTGGCCGAAGAGATCAAAAACGCTGAAAAACCGGCAGAAGAGGCCGCAGCTCCTGCTGCCGCTCCTGCGCCAGCACCGGCAGCGACCCCGACCGATCCCGCGCTTGCGGCTGGCAAAGCTGTTTACGAAGGTGGCTGCAACGCCTGCCACGACGCTGGCATGATGGGCGCGCCGAAACCGGGCGACAAGGCTGCCTGGGCGCCGCGCATCGCCAAAGGCGAGGAAACCGTGATCAAGAACACGATCAACGGCATCAACGGCATGCCCGCCAAAGGCGGCAACACCGCCCTGACCGATGAGCAGCTCACCAACGCCGCCAAATACATGATGAGCATCTCGAAATAAACGAGCGCAGTTTTTTCAGGAGGCGAGTTTTTTCTCGGCCTCCTGAAAATTTTCATGGAGGACGCCGTAGACCTTCAAGACAGAAATTCTCTGTTTTTTGTTGATGCGCCCTCTTCTGAAATCATTTGGAGGTTAGCGCTCAAAATGATAAACTTCATATCGTTAAATCGTCATTCACTCATCAAACAGCAATTAAAACTCTCAACGGAGAAAAAAGCTATGTCCCGTTTCGTTTCAGCCGCTCTCGTCGGCGCCGCCCTGCTCGTTTCTGGCAACGCTTTCGCTTATGATGCCGCTGCAGGTAAGGCCATCTATGATGCAAGCTGCGCAACCTGCCACAAGACTGGCATGATGGGCGCCCCGAAAGTTGGTGATAAAGCCGCATGGGCTCCCCGAATCGCTCAGGGCATGAACACCCTGGTCTCGAAATCGATCAAGGGCTTCAAAGGCACCAAAGGCATGATGCCTGCCAAGGGTGGCAACGCAAAACTGACCGATGCACAGGTCGGCAACGCCGTTGCTTACATGGTCGGCCAGAGCAAATAAGTCCTCTTTGCATACCAGCGGAAAACGGGAGCCAGCCTCCCGTTTTTTGTTGCCCATTGATCCCCCGATTCACTCCCGCCGGTGATCCGATATTTTCTTATCTTTGCCTGTAGATCGTCGAGCGCGGAATCATCACAACACTGGAATTAACCATGGACACCGAACTGCTTGGTTATGCGGCAGGCATCCTGACCACCATTGCTTTTCTTCCCCAGGCGATCCAGATGATCCGGACACGACAGGCACGCGACATCAGCATGACCTGGGCCGTCACCATGACCGCCGGCGTTTTTCTGTGGCTTTGCTACGGCATCATGAAGCAAAGCTTTCCGATGATTTTGGCCAACAGCATCACCCTGCATCTGCTCTTCATCATCCTTTTTTTCAAAATCCGGGACCAAGGTAATTCCAACTCCTGAATATCATCTTTCCATCATTATGGTACGACTCTCCATAGGGTTCATCGGCACCGGACGCATTGCCCAGGCGCTTATTTCCGGACTTTCGCACGACCCTAACATCGTCATCTGCGGCTACGACAAGATGCCTGATGCACTGCACTCGGTATCCCTGCAATACGGCGTCAATGCCGAGGAGTCGATCGAAAGCCTCGCGCGCGACGCGAAGATCATCGTCATTGCCGTCAAGCCTTACCAGATGGCCGAAGTGCTCGCAGAGCTGAAACCTGCACTCCATGGGCAGCATCTCATCGTCAGCGTGGCGGCAGGAATCTCGACAGGCTTCATCGAATCGAGCTGCCCTGATGGCACGCGGGTGGTGCGAGTGATGCCGAATACCCCGGCGTTTGTGGGTGAGGGGATGGCCGCCTTGTGCAAAGGGATGCACGCCACAGCGGACGACCTTCTGGTTGCCGAACAGATTTTCAATGCGATTGGAAAGACGGCCATCATCGAGGAGAGTGGCATGGACGCCGCGACGGCGGTGTCGGGCAGCGGCCCGGCCTACATGTTCAGGATCATCGACTCCCTTGCCGAAGGTGGCGAGGCGTGCGGCCTCGACCGGGAAACCGCGCAGATTCTGGCTGCCCAGACGATGCTCGGCGCGGCGAAAATGGTGCTTTCGGGCCGCAAAAGCCCCGAAGAGCTGGTGCGAGATGTGACGACTCCGGGAGGTACCACTGAAGCCGGGCTGCAAGCGATGGAACAGCGCGACCTGCGCGGAGCGCTCATCGACACGGTCAGGGCCGCCGCCGCCCGTTCGAAAGAGCTGATGAAATAGGTGCCGATGTTCGCGCGCCTCTGTTTTTGGCTGCTGCCGCTTCTGCTTATGCTTCCGGTATCAAGCGCACGGGCGGCGAACTCCGGAACCCCTTCCGGCAGCAAGCTTTTCGTCGAATCATCGCTCGATAACGCCGCGCCGTGGGTCGGTCAGGAGGTGCGGCTCACCTACACGCTCTTCTTCAGCGGCGCCGCGCCGCAGATCGAGGACAAAAGCCAGCCAGAGCATCCGGGCATATGGGTGCGCGAACTCGCCCCGGAAACCTATATCGACAGTACGCCGGTCTCGAAAAACGGCGAACTCTTCAGAAAAGCGGTCGTCAAGCAGCTCCGGCTGGTTCCGATGCAGAGCGGAAAGCTGCCGGTCACCGGATACCGCATACGCTGCCTCGTACCGCGACAAGGCGAGGCGTCACTCGACAGCCGCAACGACACCGAGACCATCGTGATCGCGCAGCCCGCCATCATTCAGGCAAGGGCACTGCCAAAGCCCGCGCCCGCAGATTTCAGCGGAGCCGTCGGCCACTTCACCCTTTCGGTTTCACCGGAAAATAGCACGGTTCATGCCGGCGAATCGCTAAGCCTTTCAGTTACCATCAGCGGCAAGGGAAACCTCGATACTCCGCCGCCCCTGAAGGTTTTGCTGCCGGAAGGAATCCGGCAAGAAGCGTCGGCCACGCCGCCCGATACAGCTTCCGCAAAAGGCTCGACCTCATCGGTGAGCACAAAAATGCTCCTGATTGCGTCGAAAGAGGGCGTATTCAGGTTCGTTCCGGTAAAGCTCACCGCCTTCGATCCTGAAGCCGGGCGCTACGAAACCATAGCGTCAAACGCCATCGCGATCAAAGTCATTGCCGGTCAGGCAACGTCCGCGCAACCGCAATCTCCGCTCTCAGGCGTCATGCCGCCTATGGCCGATCCTGATCCGCTGGACGCAGTGATCAGCCCAATCATCATGAGCATGGGCATTGCCGTTCTGGCGCTCATTTTCGGTCTGCACCTCCGTTACATCAAGCGGTACAAGCGTACCGAAGTCCAACAAAAACGAGTGAAGCGGCGGAACCATCCAGACCGACAGCGGCGCCTGCGCCCGCCACTCAGACGAGCATTGGTGGCAAATCCCCGCAATCGCTCCGGAACGAGCTGTACAGCGCTGTCAAAAAAAACGGAATCATGAATCCCGCGGGCCTGACCTCAAAAGAACTTGGCAAGCTGCTGAAAGAAAAAGGGGTAAAGGCGCAGACCATCTTGGAGATAACCGCGCTGCTCTCGGCCATCGACCACGCCCTCTACGTGCCGGGCGAAGTCTCTCCGGAAACGCTCGAAACCATGAACCGGGACGCCAGCCGGATCATAGCCGATCTTACTCGTCCCTGACCATGATGGACACCCGAACCCGTCAGGAATCGCTCAGCCCTGACAGATGCAGGGCGACTTCAGGATGATCGGTGATGATGCCATCGGCGCCCAAACGTTTCATCCGAAGCATATCTTCTGGGTGATTAACCGTCCAGACAACCACCTTCGCGCCAAGACCGTGCAGCCATGACACCAGCGACTCATCGACCAGATCGAGCCGGGGATTGACATACTCTGGCACGAACCCGGGACGCTCCGGAAAACTGTCGAAAACCGCCCGTTCCTCCACAAGCAAACCGTAGCAGAGAGTGGGGGCGAGATTTCTGGCGGCAACAAGAATGCGATCGTCAAACGACTGTAGCCGCACGCGGCGCTCAAGCTTCGAGGCTCCGATCTCCCGGATCACGAGTGCGGCATACTCCTCAGGCGGAGGATGCGCCGTCCCGTCGAGACCAGGCCACGACTTCACTTCGAGATTGTAGATCATCTCACCCGGACGCCTGGCACGGCGAAGTTGCTCTTCTACCGTGCGGAACACCTCGGACAATTTCGGACGAACCGCCCTGACACTTTGCTGAAAAGGGAAATTTGCCGACGCCTCGCCGCAATCGAGCTGCGCGATCTCGTCATAGTTCATGGAGTAGAGATAATGCTTCGACGAATCGTCGCCAGATGCGCTCACCCACGGATCGTGCGACACGACCAGGCAAAGATCATTGGAAACATTGAGGTCTAGTTCAATCACGAAGCAGCCAAGGTCGGCAGCCTTGCAAAACGCCTGAGGGGTATTGTCCGGATAAAAAGCCCTGGCTCCGCGATGAGCCTGAATTTCGAACGTCATGGGGACGGCTTGATAAACTTCACCGGTCAAAGGCAAGCCTCGCCGGTTTCGGTAGCAACTCAAGCACTCTTGTTTCCGTTCGAGGCTTTGAACGGTTTTGGCGCAACATTGCTCTTGTTTCTTTTCTTCTGAAATTTTTTGCCTGCGGGCTTGATGCCGTTGACTGGAACAAGTCCGTGAGTACCGTAAAGACCAGGTGAGGTGTTGTTGCGGGTTTTGTTGAATTTGTTTTTACGATACTTTTTTTCAAGGTCGGCGTAAGGACTCGGTGGGTCTGGCGACGTATTGAAATTATTATAGTTAGGCTCGTCGAGAGCCTCGTCAGCCTCATCCAGGACCACGTCAGGATGAATCTTATTGTACAAGTTGGTATATGTTTAGTTTACAAAACCTTGAGCAGTAAACAGCTTTGGGGCGTTTTCGGCAAGGACTTGTAGTTAACAATTTCGCCCGTAAAAAGCAAGATGGTGTTTTGCTGCTGTGATGTCATCAGAATCGCTTGCAAGGGATGAGGGATGGCTTTACCATTGTTTGTTGCCGCTGCAAATCGTAACTTTCATTTTACTAAGCACAACCACAAACATGGAGATCATTATGGACATTCGCCGCCTGATCCTGGCATTCATCCTGCCGCCCGCAGCCGTCATGAACAAAGAAGCCGGCACCATCATGCTAACCGGCATCCTCACCCTCTGGGGTTGGATACCAGGTGTGGTGGCAGCCCTTATCATGATCTCAAAGGAGCAGTCCGGCAAAACTGCGGAAGCGTAAAGTTCTTTCGAACTCCAGTAAGTACACCGGCGCCCCCATAAGAGTTCCTCACCGGCCCGGCATTTTCTGAAAAAAAGAAATACCGGGCCGAGTGTTTTTACCAATGTTCAGCACATCGACTCCTGATCCATACAGCATCTGAACATTCCAGTTCAGACGCTGCAGCGGCTCAACCAGCAACAACCATGTCTTCATCCAGCCACAAACGTATCATCGGCATCGATTTCGGCGCTAAGCGGATCGGGGTGGCGGTGAGTGATCCGTTGCGGATGTTCGCGCAGCCTCTTGGTACGTTCGATATGGAGGGGCTCGTCAGGGTGCTGTCGAGGGTGCGGAACGAGGAGGGGATCGAGCTGGTCGTGGTCGGCTATCCGCTGAGCGACAAGGGTGAAGAGAACCGCATGACGGGGGTGATCGATCGCTTTGTCGCAGAGCTTCACGAGGCGTTTCCGGGCACTCCGATCGAGACTTTCGATGAGCACCGCTCGTCACGCACGGCGATGAAGATACTCGCCGCTTCGGGAAGCAGCCGGAAGAAGCGCAATGAGAAGGGGCGGCTCGACACTGCCGCCGCCTGCCTGATTCTGCAAGGATACCTCGACAGCCATTCCTGAGCGCACCAACACCGCGCGTCGCAGGATTTTAGGTTTAACATTTCACACGGGCTTCTGTATCTTTACCGTTAGGTGTCTGGTGTTTGCAGATACCCGGAATTTCCTTTTTCACGCATCATTGACCGATTTTCCCTCATGACCAATTCGGAAACCCTCGCGATGTTCAAGTCGAGCGGCGCCTTGCTCGATGGCCATTTCCGGCTCACTTCAGGCCGCCACAGCAACTCCTACTTCCAGTGCGCCAAGGTGCTGCAATATCCGGAATATCTTTCGGCGATCTGCGGCGAAATTGCCGGATTTTTCAGGGAGAGCGGCATCACAACGGTCATTTCGCCCGCCATCGGCGGCATCGTCGTCGGCACAGAGGTTGGGCGACAGCTCGGCGTCAAAACTATCTTCGCCGAACGCAAAGATGGAACGATGATGATCCGGCGCGGTTTCTCCATCGACCCGTCCGAACAGGTGCTGGTGGTCGAGGATGTGATCACTACCGGCGGCTCCGTGACGGAGGTGATTGAGCTGGTCAAGGCTGCCGGAGCGACCGTGGCTGGAGTCGCCTCGGTGGTTGACCGCAGCAATGGCAAGGTACGGCTTGCGGACCGGCAGTTCTCGCTGCTCACGATGGAGGTGGTCAGCTACGCGCCGGAAGCGTGCCCGCTCTGCAAGGAGGAAATTCCGATCTACGCGCCGGGCAGCCGAACCAATCCCCAGGGCTGAGCAGCCAGATGCAGCAGGGCATCCACACCATTTCGTTCGTCGGACTCGGGCTGATCGGCGCATCGCTGATGCAGGCGCTCAAACGCGCCGCCGAAGCGACCGGGCGGACAATCGAGATGATCGGCTTCGACCCGGGCTTCGACGCCGAAGACATTGCGGCGATTATCGGCGAGTACGGTCTCGACAGTTTCGAACCTGATCCGGCAAAGCTGTACGACGCCGATCTCGTGGTGCTCTGCGCGCCGGTCGTCACCAACATCGCCCTGCTCGATGAGGCGAAGCGGTATATCCGCGAGGATACCGTGGTAAGCGACGTATCGAGCACCAAGGCTGAAATCGCCGCCAAAGCGCGGGAACTCGGCATCGAATTCATCGGGATGCACCCCATCGCCGGGCGCGAGCAGCAGGGCTACCGGGCGGCCTCGCCGGAGCTGCTCGACGGGCGGCTCGTGATTCTCTGCCCCGACAGCGACGACGAAACCGCCACAGAACTGGCCGGACTGCTCCGGGCTGCCGGATGCTCGCCGCTCTTCATGAGTCCGGAAGAGCACGACCGGGTCTATGCCAACATCAGCCACCTGCCGCAGCTCATCTCGACCGCACTGATGGCTCACTGCCGCGAGAACGTCGAATGGGCAGGCCCCGGATTCGCGTCGATGGCGCGGTTGGCTGGAAGTCCCTGGGCTGTCTGGCGGGACATCGTGAGCACCAACAGACGCAACATCGCTGACGAGATGGAGGCATTTTCCGCGCTTCTTGCCGAAGTCGCCGGAGAGGTTCGTGACGGCAACTTCGATGCACTCGAATCGAAATTCTGCGAAGCGAACGATCTCTATCAACGACTTCAGGAAAGGAGCTGCCTATGAAGTTCGCCATCTTCGTGAACATCACCAGAGAGAAAGCGCTTGAGCTGGCCCGTGAGCTGACGGCGTGGCTTGAGGCGCGGTCGCTTGACTACGTCTTCGATCCGCAGTCGGCCCAGGCTCTTGGCAGCGGGAAGTGGGAAGAGAAAGTTGACCTCAACCAGCACTGCGACGCCTTCGTCGCGCTCGGCGGCGACGGCACGCTCCTGCTCGCCTCCCACTACTCGCGCTCGAAGCCGGTGGTAGGCATTAATGTGGGCGACCTTGGCTTTCTGACCGAGTTCAGCCCCGACGAAATGTGGACGGCCATGGATCATCTGGTGAGCGGCAACTACTCGATTCACACACGCTCGCAGCTCGAAGCAACGCTTGAATCGGGCGAACGGCTGACCTCGCTCAACGACGTCATCATCGAAAAAGGCTCCGCGTCGCGGCGTCTGCCAGCCTTCACCATTCTGCTCGACGACGAAATGCTCGCTTCATACCGCGCCGACGGCATCATCATCGCCACATCGACCGGCTCGACGGCCTATTCGCTCTCTGCGGGTGGCCCGATCATCGCGCCAAAATCGAACGTCTTCGTCATCACTCCGATATGCCCGCACATGCTGACGGTCAGACCGATCGTCATCAGTGACGACAAGACGGTCAAGGTTTGGGTCGATTCGCAATCCGGGGAGTTTCCGCTGAAAATGGATGGCATCCAGAAAAAACTGCTCGCTCCTGGTGAAGTGGTCACGGTGAAAAAGTCGCCACACCATATCAATCTGGTGGCCAACGAAAAAAGGAACTACTGCGAAATCCTTCGCAAAAAGCTGCTCTGGAGTCACGAACATCCCACGGGAGAGTGAGCGCCGCACACCCCATCGGTCTCCCATTATTGTCCAACGCACGAGTTACTTTTTTCCATGACCCGACATCTTGCTCCCTTCTGGTTGAACCGTCTCCTCGGCATTCCCGCCTCGACGCCACTCACCCCCCGCGCCATGGCCTCGACGTTGCGGGTAGCCTTCTGTCCGGCTCCGGAGCTGAGTCCGAGACTGCAACGGTTTACCACCGCACTTCGTGAAGCTTTTGCAGCGTGCGGAGTAAGAATTGCCGAGGCGGCGGGTGAAGGGCGGGACGCGCGATTCAAGGCGGGCACGGCACTTATCGCGCCGGGAAGTTTTGCCAACGACAACCTGCCGATCAGCCGCGTCTCGACCCTCTACAACAACCTGATCGTCGGCATCTACGACGAGCCGCCGCCGGTGCATGGCGGTCAGACGCCACAGGAGACGCTTGATGCGGTGGTCGGCAAGCTCGCCTGGGAGATGGTGCATCTGCTCATCTACGTGACCGAAAGCTCGTGGACGGTGTGCAGCATGAACGGCGGAATCACCACCTTCGACACGCCGCTGCCGGAGTCGCGTGATGTACTCGAATCGCTGATTCCGAAGCTCACCGCGCAGGTGGTGCCGCCACGCGACGGCGAGCTGGAGCTTCGTACCGGAGCGCTCGACACCGAAGCGCCAGAGTTCCTGAAGTTCGCCGCTGATTTCGTTGAGTGCGGACGCATCTGGGCGGGAAACGAGCGCTTCATGAACCACACCTCGCGCGAGTCGCTCGACTACCGTAACGACTTCTGCCGCAAGATCGTCTCGCGCTACCTCGACGAGCGCAGCGGTATGAGCTACGGTTTCTTCGCTCGCCAGCTCCCGGTGAAGGTTGCGCCAGCAATCGAGGCTGACGACCTCGGCGAAGCATCAGTCGGTGACGCATTTGCGCCGGTGACAATTGCCGGGAAAAAACTGCTTGTTCCCGTGCCCGGTGTGCGTATCCTTACGACACGGTCGGGATGCCGGAAAACCGCCATCGACCCGCGCCATGACCTGGTGGAGATCGGCTATGAAAATGGTTGCGCATGGCTGGCCACGCCGAACGGCTTGCCGGAGGGACTCATCTCGAAGCCCTCGTTTGACACGCTGACCATCATAGCCCACGCCGTCGGCAATGCGATGATCGCCAGCATCCTGCTCGCGCTCGCGCCCGAGAGCCGCTTCCCCGGCCAGCTCGAACGCTTCGGCTGCGGTATGACGCACTGGCATTACTACCCCGATGAAGAAATGGTTCCGGACGGCTACGTGGTGCACGGTTTCGACAATCCGCCGGTGTCGTGCTCGACGCCGCAGTCGGCGGCCTACAGCCTGCTCGGCAAGCTTGACGCGCTGGAGCGGGCACTCGAAGGTGGCACGGATTACCTCGGCGACGTGCACATTGAACCGGGCCACGGCACCAACGTGGTCGGTACGAGATCGTTGGCAAAAATGGCGATGTTTCTGAACGCCGATAGCTGCGTTTGTTCGCAACGAGAGGAGTGAGGAGGGAGTGCGTGTTGTGACCTTGTAGGGGCAACCCTTGCGGTTGCCCTTTCAGGAGAAGCCAAAGTTATGCAGGTATTCAGGGCAGGCGCAAGGCCTGCCCCTACAAGAAAATCGCCGATTTCCCAATTCCTTCTACCCCTGAGCCTTCTTTTCACTGTACTCCCACCGGTTCTGGTGGTCGAGCACCATTTCGACGATCTCGCGCACGCAGCCGCGCCCGCCCTCGAACACCGAGATGTAGGCGACGCGGTTACGGAGGTACTCCGCGCCATTGATCGGCGTCACCGGCAATCCGGCCTTTTTCAGCAATTCCAGATCGTCGATATCGTCGGCGATGCAGGCGCACTCCTCGTCCTGCAAGCCATGTTTGCTTTTGAACGCCTCGTAGGCTTCGAGCCGCTCCTCGCCGTCGAGGAAAAGATCAACCGGCCCCGTGGCTTCGAGCATCTGCCGGAACGCTCCGGCCTGCCGTCCAGCGATGACCGCCACCTTCATACCGAGGCGCAGCGCCTCACGGATTCCAGCCAGATCGCGGGCGAAAAGAGAGGGCATTTCGCGCCCCTCGCCATCGAGGGTGATCGTGCCGCTGGTGAGAACGCCGTCGAGTGAGATGACCAGCGCTTTGATGGCGTCGAGGGCGGCGTTGATCTGCGAAGAGGGATCAGCCTGGTAGGGCTGCATACCGAAAAACTGGAAAGAGCTCAAGAGTGTATCTCTGGTTAACGTGAATGAAATTCTTCCCGGATCGACTGCATGCAGCGCTGAAGCTGCATCAGCTCCCGCACCATTTCGCCAAATCCGGCGAGCGGAGCCTGGGTCGATGCATCCGACATGGCGGTTGCCGGGTCGGGGTGCACCTCGAAAAAGAGGCCATCAACTCCAGTGGCGACGGCGGCGCGGGCCAGCGGCATCAGGAACCGACGGTCGCCTCCGGAAACGCCCGCCCCTGCGCCCGGCAACTGAACGCTGTGTGTGACATCGAGAATGACCGGCCAGCCGGATTCAGCCATGATCGGCAGCCCCCGGTAATCGACCACGAGGTTGTGATAGCCAAAGGTGGTGCCCCGCTCGGTGAGCATGATTTTTTGTTTCCCGTCGCAGCGGCTTTGGCCGCGGCAAGAGCCATGTCTTCCGGCGCGAGAAACTGCCCTTTCTTGATGTTGACGGCAAGTCCCGTCGATGCGGCGGCCACGATCAGGTCAGTCTGGCGGCAGAGGAACGCGGGAATCTGGAGTACGTCGACATACGATGCGGCAAGTTCGACCTCAGAGGTTTCATGAACATCGGTCAGAACAGGTATGCCGAAATAGTCCCTGATCTCGCGCAGGATTTCAAGCGCCTCGCGGTCCCCAATGCCGGTGTATGAAGAGGCAGACGAGCGATTCGCCTTGCGGTAGGAACCTTTGAAGATGACGCGCACATCCTCCTTTTTGCGGATGCGGTCGAGCTCGGCGGCCACATCCATCGCCATCCGCCGGTTTTCGATAAGGCAAGGCCCCGCGATGAGGAACAGGCCCTTCGGTCCAGGCAGCGATACAGGGCCAATCGAGAACTTTTGCATCCTTTGTCCTGTTTGATTAAAAAAAAGTTAACGCCAGTAACGAGTGAGGACGGCTTGTTTTGACTTGATAAATCAGGCTGTAAATTTAATCAATAATTTCTCTTTTCACTCTTCAACAGGAATAGGTGTTTATGAATACCGCAGATACCAGACAAAGACTGCTCGACATCGAAAAGCAGATCGCGAGCCTCAAGGAGGAGCAGGCGACCGTCAAGGCGCAGTGGGAGGCAGAGAAGGAGCTTATCCATACCTCCCGCCGCCTCAAGGAGGAGCTTGAAGACCTGCGTGTGCAGGCTGAAAATTATGAACGCAGCGGCGATTACGGCAAGGTCGCCGAGATTCGCTACGGCAAGATCGCCGAGATCGAAAAGGCGCTGGAAGAGAACAACCGCAAGATCGAGGCACGGCAGGCCTCTGGCGACCTTATCATGAAGGAGGAGATCGATTCGGGCGACATCGCCGACATCGTCTCCCGCTGGACGGGCATTCCGGTCAGCAAGATGCTCCAGTCCGAGCGGCAGAAGCTGCTCGGCATCGAGGCCGAGCTGCACCGCAGGGTGGTTGGTCAGGATGAGGCTGTCCGCGCGGTCAGCGACGCGGTGAAGCGTTCGCGCGCGGGCATGGGCGACGAGAAGCGCCCCATCGGCTCGTTCATCTTTCTCGGCCCGACCGGCGTCGGCAAGACCGAGCTGGCCCGCACGCTTGCCGAGTACCTTTTCAACGACGAGGACGCCTTGATCCGCATCGACATGAGCGAGTACATGGAGTCGCACACCGTGAGTCGCCTTGTCGGCGCGCCTCCTGGCTACGTCGGCTATGAAGAGGGCGGCCAGCTCACCGAAGCGGTGCGGCGCAAGCCCTTCTCGGTGGTGCTGCTCGACGAGATCGAAAAGGCGCATCCGGATGTGTTCAACATCCTGCTCCAGATTCTCGACGATGGGCGGCTGACCGACAGCAAGGGGCGCACGGTGAACTTCAAGAACACCATCATCATCATGACCTCGAACATCGGCGCGCAGCTCATCCAGAGCGAGATGGAGCATCTCGAAGGGCGCGACGCCGACGCAGCGTTGGCCGGGTTGCAGGAGAAGCTCTTTCAGCTCCTCAAGCAGCAGGTGCGGCCCGAGTTCCTGAACCGCATCGACGAGGTGATTCTCTTCACGCCGCTGACTCGCGAGAACCTGCGCGAGATCGTCACCATCCAGTTCAACCGGATCAGGGAGACTGCCAAACGCCAGCGCATCACCCTCGAAATCTCGGACGAGGCGCTCATGTGGCTCGCCAAAACCGGCTTCGACCCGGCCTTCGGCGCACGCCCGCTCAAGCGCGTCATGCAACGGCAGATCACCAACCGCCTTTCGGAGATGATTCTCGCCGGTCAGGTTGGCGAAGACGACACCGTCGAGATCGGGCTGGAGAACGACGCTATCGTGATGAAGAAGAAATAACAACAACCCGCGGGCTGGTCTCATCAAAAAAGGCCAGCCCGTTTTTTTATTTCCATGAAAACGACCCTCCTCGCCGCGCTGCTGCTTCTTTTAAGCTTCACCTCCGCGTTGGCCGCACCATCCGCGCCCGACAGCCTTTCGATCAAGATCGGCCAGATGCTCATGATCGGCTTTCGCGGCATGGAGGTTAAAGACGATTCATCTATCGCCGCTGATATTCGCGAGCGACGCATTGGCGGCGTGGTGCTTTTCGATTACGACGTGCCCACGAAATCTCCGGTGCGCAACATCGAGTCGCCGGAGCAGCTTCGGCGACTCACCTCGGAGCTACAACGTCTGTCGTCGATTCCGCTCTTCATCTCCATCGATCAGGAGGGAGGGCGCGTCTGCCGCCTCAAACCTGCGCGCGGCTTTCCGCCGACGGTCTCCGCCGCTTACCTCGGCAAGCTCAATAATGCCGACAGCACACGGCAGGCCGCCGGATCGACCGCCGCCTTACTCAAAAGCCTTGGCGTCAACATGAACCTCGCGCCTGTCGTCGATGTGAATGTAAACCCGAACAATCCGGTCATCGGCAAGCTCGACCGGAGTTTCTCGGCAGACCCGGTTGTCGTCGCCCGGCAGGCTCGAATTGTCGTTGATGCGTTCCACCAGCAAGGCATCATCGCCGCGCTGAAGCACTTCCCCGGCCACGGCAGTTCGACGACCGATACGCACAAGGATTTTACCGATGTCACCACTACCTGGTCAAAAAAAGAGCTTGATCCCTACCGGGCGCTGATCCGTGAAGGGTATAGCGATCCGGTCATGACTGCGCACGTTTTCAACGCCCGCCTCGACAGCCTCTACCCGGCGACGCTTTCCAAGGCGGCGATTGACGGCCTGCTTCGCAAACAGCTCGGCTTCGGAGGGGTGGTACTCAGCGATGACATGCAAATGAAAGCCATCTCCGACCGCTACGGTCTCGAAGAGGCGATCCGTCTGGCCATCGATGCTGGCGTCGATGTGCTGATTTTCGGCAACAACGTCAGCTACGACCCGCAGATCGCCAGCAAAGCAACGAGCATTATTTGCCACCTCGTTGAAAAAGGGGCTATTTCGCCGGAGCGGATTAACGAATCGTACCGGCGTATCATGACCCTGAAAACCCGAACTATTATTTCCCGCCTATGAAAACCCTCTACCTCGTACGCCACGCCAAGGCGGGCGGGCAAGATCCGGCCCAGGCCGACTTCGACCGCACCCTCACCAAACGGGGCCACCGCCAGGCCGAAGAGATGAGTGAGCGCCTGCGCAAAAAAGGCATCACTCCGGAACGACTCATTTCAAGCCCTGCGCAGCGGGCACTCGAAACGGCGGAGATTTTCGCGGACGAGCTGGGCATCGAGCGGCGGGAGATCGTGCAGAAGATCGAAATCTACGAGGGCGGTATTGACGCACTTGTCGTCATTGTCCGATCGCTTGCGGACGAGGACAATACGGTCATGCTCTTCGGCCACAACCCGACGATCAGCCATTTCGTCCAGTGGCTCACCGGCAAACCTGCAGATGCAATGGACACCTGCGGAATCGCGAAGATTGAGCTGGACTGCGAGCACTGGCAAGATGCAGCCGAAGGGTGCGGAAAGCTTGACTGGTATGAATACCCGAAAAAGGAGTGATTATCTGAAATCGCCGGAGAAAAATGCTCAGTAGTGCTCGGGCTTGGGGTCCCTTTCCATCAGATCGAGGATGGCCTGCTGGGCGGGCTTGTCTTCGAAGAGCATCTCATAGACGGCGCGGGTGATCGGCATTTCGACGCCGAGGCGTTCGGCCAGTTTGAGGACAGCCTTTGAGGTCAGCACTCCTTCCGCCACCATGCTCATCTCGCTGATTACCTCGTTGAGTTTCCGGCCCCTGCCAATCTGCTCGCCCACATAGCGGTTGCGGCTGTGCTGGCTCAGACAGGTCACGACGAGATCGCCGATGCCTGAGAGGCCCGAAAGGGTCAGTGGATCGGCGCCGCGCTTTGAACTGAGACGTGAGATTTCGGCCAGCCCGCGGGTGATGATCGCCGCTTTGGCGTTGTCGCCGAAGCCAAGCCCATCAGAAATCCCGGCAGCGATGGCAATGATGTTCTTGACCGATCCGGCGATCTCGACGCCAACGAGGTCGTTGTTCACATAAACGCGGAATCCGTTGGTGTGAAAAGCCTCCTGAACCAGACGGGCTGTTTGTTCCGAGCCTGAGCAGGCCACGACGGTTGTCGGCTGCTTCTGGGCAACCTCCTCGGCATGGCTCGGGCCGTAAAGCGCCGCAACCTGCTCCGGTTTGATGCCGGGAAGCGTTTCAAGCAGTACCTCGGACATGCGCTTGCCGGTGTTCAGCTCGATGCCTTTGGCCACGTTGACAATTACTTTCCCCTCAAGCGGCAGGTTGGCAAACGCCGCCGCTGTCTCCCTGAGCGCATGAGAGGGCACGGCGGTAACAATCATCTCAGCCGTCTCGACCGCTTCTTGAAGATTTTCAATCACGCGCAGATTTTCGGGGAAAACGACTCCCTTCAGGTAGCGTTTGTTCTCGCGGTCGGCCTCAAGCGCCCTGGCGAATTCCGGGCGATGCGCCCACAGCCGTACCTCATGCCCCTTGTTGGCAAGCAGAATGGCAAGCGTGGTTCCCCAGCTTCCCGCGCCGAGAACAGTGATTTTCATCGTCAACAGCCTCTCAGCTTTTTCGCCCGAAGCTCAGGCGGTTTTCGGTTCCAGAAAAGAGCCGCTTGATGTTGGCGCGGTGCGTGTAAATGATCGCCACGGCCACAATGCCTCCGAATATGAGCAGGTGATAATCGAGGCTGTCATGCACGAACCAATGGTCGAAAAAGCGGTAATCGAGGCCGGAGCCAAGATCGAAAATATACTTGCGGATAGCGATGATCAGCGGAAAGGCGATGGCTGCAAGTATCGACCCCACCGACACGTAGCGGGAGATCGTAACGGTGAGCAGGAAGATACCGATCACCATGAGCATGCTTACCGGCGCGATACCGATCAGCATGCCAGCGGCGGTGCTGACACCTTTGCCCCCCTTGAATCCGGCAAACACCGTGAAGACGTGGCCGATGACTGCGGCCATGCCCGCGATCAGGCTGAGGGCGATCTCGTTCATGTCGGGAAACGCACCGAGCGGGTGCGCCTTGAAAAAGCCGACCACTGGCACGGCGGCCACGGTGCCCTTGGCGATATCGATGAGCGTCACGGCAAGCCCGGCCTTCCAGCCCAGCACGCGAAAAGCGTTGGTGCCTCCGGCATTGCCGCTGCCGAAGTCGCGGACATCGATGCCCTTGAGCAGCTTACCGGCAATGATGCTGGTCGGAATGGAGCCGATCAGGTAAGCGACGGCGATGATAGCAAGAAAAGTCAGCATATCAGTCTCGATTAAATGACAGACAAACACATAATCGAATGGTCAGGCCTTGACGACCTCACCTATAATGTAGGCATTTTCCTCTCTCGACTTCAAGTAGCCCATGAGGTGATCGACGCGATCCTTCGCGACAATCATCACCAGGCCGAGGCCGAGGTTGAAGGTGCGGCGCATATCCTCTTCAGGCACCGATCCTTCGCGGCGGATCAGATCGAAAATCAGCGGTTCAGGCCATGAATTCCAGTCCACCGAAAGGGCGAGGCCTTCCGGCACGATGCGCATGGTGTTCCCCATAAGGCCACCGCCGGTGATATGCGACATGCCGCGCAGGTCGCCGGTGCCAAGCAGCGGCTCGATGACCGGCAGATAGGAGCGATGCACCTTGAGCAGCTCCTCGCCGACGGTGCCTTCAAGCCCGGCGAATTTCTCGTTCATTCGCCCCTCGAACACCTTGCGGGCCAGCGAATAGCCGTTGGTGTGCAGGCCGGTCGAGGGGAGCCCGATCATCACATCGCCAGCCTCGATTTTCGAGCCGTTGATGATGTGCGGCTGATCGACCATGCCGACAATCGTGCCGGCCAGATCGAAATCCTCGACGTCGTACACGCCCGGCATCTCGGCGGTCTCGCCACCGATGAGGGCCGCGCCGTTTTCACGGCACGCCTTCACCATTCCGGTGACAACCGACGCGGCGATCTCCGGCTTGAGTTTGCCGCAGGCATAGTAGTCGAGGAAAAAGAGCGGACGCGCGCCGCAGACCAGAATGTCGTTGACGCAGTGGTTAACCAGGCAGGAACCAACCGTGTCGTACTTGCCGAGTTCGATGGCGATCTTGAGCTTGGTGCCCACGCCGTCGATACTGCTCACCAGCACCGGTTTTTCGTACTTCGCGAAATCGGGCTGAAAGAATCCGCCGAACGCGCCGATATCGGTCATCACCTGCGGCGTGAAGGTCTGGCGAACGTGAGGCTTGATAAGGCGGACAAACTCCTCGCCCGCAGAAATATCGACTCCGGCTTTCTTGTAATCCATACTGTTTCTCGTCTCGTAATCTGTTAATTTCTTTGAACTTCCGGGCTTCAGCTTCCCGCCGGTTTCTCGAAAATCGCATCGCACTGCGATTCTGCGAAGAACTCGCAGTGCAGCGCCGAAACCGCCGCCTTCACGTCGTTCTCATCGACCACAACACCCACGTTAATCTCCGATGCGCCCTGCGAAATCATGCGCAGGTTGACGTTACGAAGCGAGTTGAAAATCCTGCCAGCAACGCCCTTCGACATACGGAGATTGTCGCCAACCACGCTGACCGTGGCCACCTTGTGTTCGATCTCGACCTCGCCCAGCGAGCGCAACGCGTTGATGAATGGTTCGCTCACCACGGCATCGTCAACCGTCAGGGAGACTGACACCTCGCTGGTCGAGATCATCTCGACCGAAATGCCAAAGCGCTCGAACACGTCGAACAGCTCGCTCATAAAGCCGTGGCGACCAAACATCCGGTTCGAGCGGATATTGAGAATCGCCTGCCCTTTCTTGACGGCAATGGATTTGACCAGACCACCGTGGCTCTTTCCAGCCAGCAGCTCCGGATCGTTGGTGATCAGCGTGCCTTTGGAGTCCGGGTGCCAGGTGTTGAGCACATAAACCGGAATGTTCTTCTCGACCGCCGGGGCGATGGTGTCGGGATGGAGCACCTTCGCTCCGAGATAAGCCAGCTCGGCAGCCTCGGAGAAGGTCATGACCCGAATGCTCTTCGCCTCAGGAACCATGCGGGGATCGGTCGTCATGACGCCATCAACATCCGTCCAGATTTCGATGGACTCCGAATGCAGCCATGCGCCGAAAAGCGCCGCCGACAGATCGGAGCCGCCGCGTCCGAGCGTTGTGGTACGGCCCGACTCGGTCGCACCGATGTAGCCCTGCGTCACGACGACCGTGCCCGCATCAAGCAGCGGTTTGATGATCTCATCGGTGTTTTTCCGGCAGGTATCGGCAAGCGGACGGGCAAAGCCGTAACGGTCATCGGTAATCATCACCGAGCGCACATCGATCCATTCGCAGGGGGTGCCATG